>JAZUJC010000157.1:0-4022 GCA_045642625.1 Lachnospiraceae bacterium | reverse complement strand
AGATTCAGGCTGCATTGCCGGATTAACGGGCACATAGGGTTGAGGCGCTGCTGTGGGCTGAACCGGAGCATAGCCTTGAGGCGCTGCTGTGGGCTGAACAGGCACATACGTTTGAGGCGCAACTGTGGGTTGAACCGGCTCATAGACTTGGGGCGCAACTACAGGCTGAACGGGTGCAAATACCTTAGTATCTCCAGGAACAGGGGTCTGTTCAACTGATTGTTCCGATTCTTTTGCCACGGAAGCCTCAGATACAACTGTGGTACTCTCTTCCATCGGTGTCGCACTTTTATTTAAATCCGCTCCGCAATACAGGCAGTTACCTGTTATATTATTTACCTGTTTCCCACAATTGGGACAATTAACCAGTGCCATAAGTTTTTCCTTTCCCAGGCCATTTATATTATCTGATTAAATAGATGAAAATACTATATTTTTAAGCTTTCTGGTATATGGTGTTGTTCCCGCATTAGTAAGCTGCATACCCACCAGCATAGTCACCTTATTTACGGGATCATTGATGAAATATGGGCCAAGCCAGCCATCCCAACCATACTCTCCCTTAGTGGAAATTGCGATGGCTTTAGAGGGATCCTTCATAATCTGAATCAGGTTACAATATTCGTAACCGTCATTGCCCATGTTTTTATGATACATTTCCAAAGGCATATCTTCCATTGATGCTTCGGTCATGAATTTGATTGTTTGTTCACCAATAATCCTAACCCCGTCAACAGTACCACCTTTTTGAAGCATTGTTGCAAATTTGGCATAATCGTCAAGAGTTGTCATTAGCCCCGCACCGCCGGATTCAAATGCCGGAGCATGGTCAGCCTTAAGATTAATAAGCAGATTGTTATAATTATATTCTTTAAGACCTTCTTCAGTCTTTTCATATACCTTGGAAAGGCGATTCTGCTTTTCGGCGGGAACATAGAAATCAGTATCATTCATACCAAGAGGTTTAAAAATTCGTTCTTTTAAGAACTCACTGAAACGCATTCCGGAAACCTTTTCAATAACTGCACCCAGCACATCTGCGCTAAAACTGTAATTATAACCTTCTCCCGGTGAAAACATAAGCGGAAGCTTTGCTATCCTTTCGGCAAATTCCATAGTAGTCATTTCATTGTCACTGCCAATTCTTCCGATACCCTCATCAACAAGGCCGCAAAGCATAGTTTCGGTAACGTTAAGAATACCATTATAGGTAAGGCCGGAAGTCATATTAAGAAGATCCTTAACACGCATGGGCTTTTTAACAGGAATTCTTTCATATCTGTCAGCATAACACTGATCCCTGAAGGCCGGTAAAATATCGCATACATTATCATGAAGGGCAAGCTTTCCCTCTTCCAAAAGAATCATGGCAGCAACCGCAGTTACCGGCTTACTCATGGAATACAAGCGAATCATGGTATCCCTTGTAAAAGGAATCTTATTCTCAATATCCCGATATCCCTTTGCACCAAAATACTGTTCCTCTCCATCCTGAAGCACCAAAATGGAGCAGCCTGCAACAAATTCGGTATCTACCATTTCCTGCATTATTGCATCAAGTTTTGACAAATGTGCTTTATTCATAAATTACAGACCTTTCTTGTAATAATCACTGATTTGTTACAGGCTTCACTGCCTTCATAAAAAGAACCTTTTCACCGTCTTCGGTATATTCTTCCTCGCCCTCTATAAGCACAAATCCACATTTTTTATAATTCTTTATAGCGGCAATATTGGACTCGAGCACGCGAAGGTGTACTTCTTCCATATGCATTTCTTCAAAGGCCACTGTCATGGATATCTTTTGAGATTCAAACCCGTAACCTTTTCCGGCACAATCCGGCTCGCCTATAAATATACCGAATTCACAGGTATGATTATCATTGTCTATATCTCTGAAATATATACTGCCAAAGCCCTCATCGGAACCCTTTTTGCAAATAACAAACTGCCTTACAAGCCCAGGCTTTATTTTGTTCTCTATCCAGTTAAGGTGATCCTGAACCGTAAGCGGCTTTCTGTATATAAAATTTTTAACTACATGAGGTGCGTTTCTCCATCTTACAATGTTCTCGGTATCTTCTTCCACCATCTCTCTAAGATAAAGACGCTCGCTCTCTCCAACTATTTTCTTTTCCACTATACTGTTTCCTTGGCTACCGCCAAAACCCTTCGATTATCTTATATTAGTGCAAACATATTATCGGATAATAAACCGCCTTACGCTTCATTATTGCCGTTTACCGTGAAGACTCCTTTTGACTGTCTCCCTTTGTGGGCTGAAACTGTGCCAAAAGAACGGCTATAAACATTATAATACATCCGACTCCTTCGTTGAACTTAAGTTTTTGTCCAAGAATTAGAAAACCGAATATAACCGAGAATACCGACTCAAGGCTCATGAGAATCGATGCAACAGCAGGCTTAACTTCTTTTTGCGCAACCATTTGCAAAGTATAAGCCACTCCACAGGAGAAGAAACCGGCATAGCCTATAGACATCCAGGCATTTAAGATGTCACCGACTGCAGGCTGTTCGTACAGCATAAACCCAAACCCCAGCAAACCGGTTACCAGGAACTGTATACACGCCAGTTTTAAACAATCAGAGCCCGGAGCAAAGGCATCCACCGCCAAAATCTGACATGAGAAAAGAATAGCACAGGCAAACACAAACCAGTCTCCCATAGCAATGGCACCTGTAAATCCTTCGCTGGACATACTAAGAAAATACAAACCGATTACTGCTAATACTACACTTACCCAAATAAATTTACCGGGCTTCTTTTTCAAAAAAATCGAAAAAATGGGAACAAGCACAATATAAAATGTGGTAATAAATCCGGCCTTGCCCACCGGTACCTCCATTGCTATTCCGAGCTGCTGCGAAGTGCTGGCAGCAAAAAGAAAAATACCGCAAATAATGCCACCCTTCCAAAGAGCCTTATCGGACCACTTTGTTGCAGGCTCTTTGGAAACCTTGTCTTTAATGGCGATAATGGGCAAAAGAACAAAGGCACCTAAAAAACATCTTACACAGTTAAATGTATAAGGTCCCACATATTCCATTCCTGCACTTTGGGCCACAAATGCTGCACCCCAAATAGCAGCTGTCAGCAAAAGAATCAGACTGTACTTGATAGATTTACTCATTTTCCATTCCCTCCTGTTATAGTACAAAATATCTCACGAAACATCATATGTTATACATACAAACCTATAACATAAAAAACCGCGATAATCATTTGACCATCGCGGTAAGTTATCTATATTTCGTAGTCCTCCATCTCAGCATCGCTGATTGGTGCATAACCTTCCTCGACTATGGCAACCATATGCTTGAGAATGTCGGGATCAAACTGAGTTCCGGCATTTCGCTTTAACTCGTCTAAGATGAAATCATAAGAAAGAGCATTTCTGTAACAACGCCTGCTTGACATAGCATCATAAGAATCGGCAACACAAATGATTCGACCCTCTAGCGGGATGTCTTCGCCCTTCAAATGTTCATTATAGCCTTTTCCATCATATCGTTCATGATGGTATTTTATTCCGTTGGTAACCCCTTTTATAGAGGAGAAATCCTTCATAATGGTAGCACCCATTGCCGGATGACGCTTTATTATCTCAAACTCTTCGTCACTTAACCGACCGGGCTTGGTAAGAATACTTACCGGTACTCCAACCTTTCCTATATCATGAAGCAGGCCAATATAATATATACGCTCCTGCTCATAATCACTCATTCCCATCCGTTCGGCAATCATTCGCGAATAAATAGCAACTCTCACCGAATGACCTTTTGTATATTCGTCCTTCGTATCGATAATATTTGCTATTGTTCTGAGTGATTCACTAACCAGGTCCTTATAAGCCGCATGAGTCTTGGCATAGCTCGTAATCCTGTATCGTACAAGCTCTATAATTACAATTGCAAATACACAAATTATTGAAACGGCCAGGAAAACATTAAACAAAGCATAAGACCAAAAACTTCTTTGTTCCTGATATTCTATGGTAATC
>JAZUJC010000156.1:0-4953 GCA_045642625.1 Lachnospiraceae bacterium | reverse complement strand
ATGTGGCTTCGAAAGCAGATGTTTTTCCTGGCTCTGCCCCTTCTTCTTTTGGCATTTGTTAATTCTACATTCCTAAAAGACGATACCGTGGGAGAGAGGCTTGACAAGCTTCATAAAGCGGTACCGACTGTTGCGGTGCTTGCGGCACTGGTGCTGGTTTCTTTTGTGGCTGAATTCTTTGCATATTCCTCGGAGGACTGGAAGGCATTCAAAAAATTCAATGCCGCCAGAACGTCGGTTTATGATTATGATAATCTTCCGGATTACTATGATAATGTGGAGTTTTATGAAGGCCTGGGCATTGAGGAAAAAGAATATGTAGTGCTAAGAGAGTACGACATAGCGCTTCTTGATGATATCGGTACACAGGAACTCAATCAGCTGGCTCAAAAGGCCAAGGAAATAAAGAAAGAATGGGCCTCTTATTACAGTGTTCCCAGAAAGGTTATAAATGATGCGGTACGGGCTTCCAATTCTTCCAATGCGTCGTTTTTGGGAGTTTTGGTAACAACACTGTGTGTGGCGCTGTTTATTCTTCTGGTAGTCAGAGATGAAGTTATTACAGGGGTGCTGGTATTTGCTGCCTGCCTTTATAAATGGGCTTTTGTGGCACTGTTTACGTATTTGAACCGCCTACCGGACCGAATTCTTCACGGATTTTTGATAATGCAGCTTTGCTTTGTTGCGGCATTGTTTATTTGTGAGCTTAGCGTGGAAAGAAACACTAAGGCCCCTTCTTTACTTTGGCAGATAATGATGGGGATATTTTTAGCTATTCTTTTGACTGTTCAGGGAATTTTCGGTGTACGAAATCTGATGGATGAAGCAGGTGAAAAAGAACAGGCTGCAACAAACTGGTATGAGCTTAACGGATATTTTAAAGCTCACCCTGACAATGTTTATGTGGTGAACACATCGGTCAGTGCGGCAATGCCGGCATTTATGTTTAATGAAAAAGCTACGGAAGCGTTTAATGCAATTAAGCCCGGTAACTGGACATTAAACAGTTCTCTTGAGGCCAAACATGAGAATCGACTGATAGAGGGCACGGTTTTTGATGCTCTTTCGAATGTGGACAATGTATATTATGTGCAGCTGTCCGACAAACCGGCGGAATGGCTTTCGGAGTTCTTTGGTGAAGTTAATCAGACAGATACCTTTGAAAGCTCACAATACAGTTATTCGGTTTATGAAGTAAATAAATAGTGGAAATAGGATAATGAGTAAAAAGAACGATAATCAGGATTTTACTACCGGGTCCATACCCGGTAAAATGATCCGTTTTATGTTCCCTATTCTGGGAGCATTAATTTTGCAGGCCATGTACAGTGCTGTGGACCTTTTGATTGTAGGGCGCTTTGGAAAAGCAGCGGACATTTCGGGAGTGTCAACGGGAAGCAATGTTATGAACCTGTTTACCTTCTTTACCTGCAGTCTTTCGGCAGGTGTTACCATTCTGGTGGGAAGATATTTAGGCGAGAAGAGGGAGGACCGTATAGGCCGGCTTTTGGGCGGTGCGGTAGCCTTCTTTTTTGCGTTGTCAGTTTTGTTTTCTGTAATAATGTTTTCTTTTGCAATGCCCATAGCCAGGCTTATGCAGGCTCCAAAAGAAGCGCTTGCTCTGACCGTTACCTACATTCGTATATGCGCAGTGGGATTTGTATTTGTTGTATTTTACAACTTTATCAGTGCAATCATGAGGGGGCTTGGAGATTCATCGCTGCCGCTTGTGTTTGTGGCGATTGCCTGTGTTGTGAATATTATCGGTGATTTGGTGCTGGTGGCAGGTCTGGGCCTTGGGGTGGCAGGTGCTGCTTTTGCAACAATTTTTGCGCAGGCACTAAGCGTTGTAATGTCGGTTGTTATAATTCTGAAGAAAAAACTGCCCTACAAAATTACCCGAAGTGACTTGATCTTCAATGCGGAGATAAAAACTGCCGTATTAATCGGTTTGCCCCTGGGATTTCAGGAAATACTTACAAACGGTACTTTTTTGGCTCTCTGTGCGTTTATTAATCATATGAGCCTGGAATGTTCATCCGGGTATGGTGTTGCTCAAAAGCTTCAATCCTTTGTTATGCTGATTCCCTCAGCCATAATGCAGTCTCTGGCATCCTTTGTTGCTCAAAATGTCGGAGCCGGCAAGGAGCGAAGGGGTGTTCATGCACTGAGGTACAGCTGCCTTATGGGTGGCGGTATAGGAATTTTTATAGGTCTTGGTATTTTCTTTTTCGGAGATGTGGTCGCTGCATTTTTCTCTGATGATGCAGCTGTAGTACAGAGAGCCTTTGAGTTCTTGCGAGGTTTTGCACCGGAGGCGGTAGTTACATGTATTCTCTTTAGCTATATGGGATATTTCAACGCCCATGCCCAGTCGGTGTTTGTTATGGTTCAGGGTATATTGCAGTCACTGGTTGTCAGATTACCTATGTCATATTTTATGAGCATAAAGCCTGATGCTTCGCTTACGGGAGTGGGGCTTGCAGCTCCGACGGCTACGGTATTCGGTATTGCCATGTGTATCGGATACTATATTTTCCTTAGAAAAACAAAGAAAATTGTTATGGTCGACCAATGAATTTAACTACAATAAAACATTGAATTTTGCGGATTGCGGGATATATGCGTTGCTTGCGTATACCCCGCTTTTTTGATACAATAAAATGTACTTGTTTTTTCGAAAACGGCGTAGATTTTTGAGGAAACATATAATAAAAATACAAAAACAGGATTAGCGTGATACTATGAAAAAATTATTCGAAAAGTACAGAGAAATAATTGTTTATTTGATCGTCGGTGTTCTTACAACGGTATTTTGCTGGGTTGTAGCTTATATTGTACAGTTTTGGCTTGATCCTAAGGATACGTTTCAGAATATTGTCATAAATACCTTAAGCTGGGTCGGCGGTGTTCTGTTCTCATTTCCTCTTAACAGAAAGTGGGTATTTAAAAGCAAGAATCCCAATTATATAGGCGAGTTTATCGGTTTCTCGGGTTCAAGACTGTCTACCTGGGCTCTGGATATTTTGATAATGTGGCTCTTTGTAAATGTTTGCCCGCCCAAGGGGCTTATCAAATGGCTTGTTAAGCTGATTGGTAAGGAAATGACACGTGTCAACGAGGCTACATATATTTACTGGTTTGCAAAGATTTGTATTTCGGCAGTTTTGGTAACGATTGCCAATTACATTTTCAGCAAGGTTTTCATTTTCAAAAAGAAAGACGAAGCAGCAGAGACTGAACAAAAAGAGGACAAATAATGAGCTTACTTGATACTTTGTTACAGGAAAGAGAAAAGAGTATGAAAAAGACAGTTGATTTGAACTGGGATGAATATATTGCAATTTGCAGGAAAACTGCAGCCGAAGGTTCGGTTTTAATAAAGAATGACAATGACACACTGCCGCTGGCAAAGGGAACAAAGGTGGCTTTGTTCGGTCGTTCACAGTTTGATTACATCAAAAGCGGTACCGGTTCGGGTGGTCTTGTTAATGTACCCTATGTAGTTAACTATTATGACGGAATCAAGGCCTGCGAAGACCTTGAAATATACGAAGAATTAAGCGAGATTTACAGAGCCTGGATTAAAGAGAATCCTTTTGATCTTGGTAGCGGCTGGGCTCAGGAGCCTGCAAGCCAGGTTGAAATGCCGGTAACCGTGGATATGGTTAAGACCGCCAGGGACAATGCTGAAGCCGCTGTTGTATTTATAAGCAGGCTTTCGGGAGAAGACAAGGACCGCAGTGAAGGAAAGGGCGACTATCTTCTTCAGGATGAGGAATATGCACTGATTGAAACTGTATCCACTTTCTTTGAGAAGACAATAGTGTTAATCAACAGTGGAGACAATATTGATATGAAGTGGGTTAAAGAAATTAACCCGGCTTCGGTTATGTATGTATGGCAGGCAGGCTGTGAAGGCGGAAATGCGGTTGCCGATTTACTGTGCGGCAAGGCAGCACCCAGCGGTCATCTTACCGAAACAGTTGCGTTAAATATCGAGGATTATCCTTCACATGCCAATTTTGGTGATTTAACCAGAAATTTCTATAAAGAAGATATATATGTGGGATACAGATATTTTGAGACTTTTGCAAAGGATAAGGTTTTGTATCCTTTTGGGTACGGTCTTACATATACAAGCTTTGAATCCTCATATTCTTTCTCCTGTGACGATAAGTTTGTGGTAGGCGGTAAAGTTACAAATACCGGCAATCGGGACGGCAGGGAGGTAATTCAGGTTTATGTGGAAGCTCCTCAGGGCTTTTTGGGTAAGCCCTCCAGAGTACTGGTTTCTTTTGCCAAAACAAAGATACTTAAGCCCGGAGAAACCGAACAGCTGTCTATGGAATTTGGATTAAAAGAGATTGCTTCTTTTGATGACAGCGGAATGAGCGGTCATAAGGACTGCTTTGTGTGCGAGGCCGGAGAATACAGATTTTATGCCGGAACCGATGTAAGAAGCGCTGAGCTTATCGGTTCGTTTATGCTGGCAGAAACTGTTGAGGTTGAGCAGGTTAACAGGGCCCTTTATCCTCAAAGAGAGTTTGAAAGAATGCTTCCCGACGGTGATGGTGACAGCTATAAGGTTTCTTATGCTCCCACACCTGTGATGGACTATAGCCTTGATGATGAAATCGCCAAAGAGCGGGAGGGCTTAACCGAGATAGAATATACCGGTGACAAAGGGATTAAGCTTTCCGATGTTAAAGAAGGAAAGGCAGCAATGAGTGCATTTATTGCACAGCTTACCGATGAGGATATGATTATTCTTTCCCGTGGAGAAGGAATGAGCTCCAGAAGAGTTATTCCCGGTACCTGTGCCGCATACGGCGGGGTTACCGATAAACTTCAGGAGATGGGAGTGCCGGCTGCAGCATGCACGGATGGTCCAAGCGGTCTTAGAATTGACAGCGGTATGATGGCAATGCAGGGCCCTAACGGTTCATGCCT
>JAZUJC010000155.1:0-4090 GCA_045642625.1 Lachnospiraceae bacterium | reverse complement strand
CGATAAAAGATTCTTGCAAATGTATCAGCAATAACACAGCTGACACCACTGGCCTTAATGGATATAGGTGCATGCTCTCTTGATGAACCGCATCCAAAATTCTTGGTAGCCACAATTATATCTCCGGCTTTTACATTATTAACAAAATCCTTGTCGATATCTTCCATACAATGGGTTGCTAATTCTTTAGGATCTGAAGAATTAAGATATCTTGCGGGAATAATAACGTCTGTATCAACATTATCCCCATATTTAAATACTTTTCCAGTAGCGTTCATATCTTCTCCTCCTTACATTTCCGGAGCACTGATGATTCCATCAATAGCGCTCTGAGCTGCAACTGCCGGGCTTGCCAGATAAATTTCACTGGTAATATGTCCCATTCTTCCTACAAAGTTTCTGTTTGTTGTGGATACACATCTCTCGCCTTCTGCAAGGACACCCATATAACCGCCAAGACAGGGACCACAGGTAGGTGTAGAAACAATACCGCCTGCTTCAATGAAGGTTCTTAAAAGACCTTCCTCCATAGCCTGAAGATATATGCTCTGTGTGGCTGGAATAACAATAAGTCTCATTCCTTTTGCAACCTTCTTACCCTTAAGAACCTCTGCTGCAATTCTAAGGTCATCGATTCTACCGTTTGTACAGGAACCGATTACAACCTGGTCAATCTTTACAGACTCTTTAATTTCATCGATTGTTTTTGTATTTTCGGGAAGATGAGGAAATGCAATTGTAGGGCGAAGGGTTGATAAATCGATGGTGATTTCTTCGTCGTATACTGCATCTTCGTCGGCTTCATATATCTTAAACTCACGCTTTGAATGTTCTTTCATATAAGCAACAGCTTTATCGTCAACAGGGAAAATACCATTCTTGGCACCTGCCTCAATGGCCATATTGGCAATTGTAAACCTGTCATCCATGGAAAGATTTGCAATACCTTCTCCCACAAATTCCATTGACTTATATAAAGCACCGTCTACGCCGATTTTACCGATAATATGAAGAATAACATCTTTACCGGACACCCACTTTGAAGGCTTTCCCACAATATTGAATTTGATAGCCGAAGGAACCTTAAACCAGGCCTTTCCTGTAGCCATACCGGCAGCCATATCAGTACTTCCCACACCTGTTGAAAAAGCACCTAACGCACCATATGTACATGTATGAGAGTCAGCACCGATAATAACATCACCCGCAACGGTTAAACCCTGTTCAGGAAGAAGGGCATGTTCAATACCCATCTGACCAACTTCAAAGTAGTTGGTAATCTCGTTCTTTAATGCAAACTCACGAACACATTTGCAGTGCTCTGCACTCTTAATATCCTTGTTGGGTACAAAATGATCGGGAACAAGAGCAATCTTATCTTTGTTAAATACTGTGCTAAGATTCATCTTTTCCATTTCTTTAATGGCAACGGGGCTGGTAATATCATTACCAAGAACAAGGTCCAAATCAGCTTCAATAAGCTGTCCGGCTACAACCGAATCAAGACCTGCATGGGCTGCCAGAATTTTCTGAGTCATTGTCATTCCCATATCCATATCCTCCTTAAAAAGGCATAATGCCAAATAATATTATCAATCTCCCTCAAACAGAGGTGTTGAGAAATAGCGTTCAGCCGTATCGGGCAAAACAGTAACAACGGTCTTACCTTTACCAAGCTTTTTGGCAAGCGAAATTGCTGCAGCCACATTGGTACCTGAAGATATACCACACATAAGGCCTTCTTTTCTTGCCAAATCCTTGGCAGTATTAATTGCTTCCTCATCAGTAACTATATAGATATTATCATAAATTTGCTGATTCAGGTTTTCAGGAACAATACCGTCACCGATACCCATCTGAAGATGAGTTCCCACAGTACCACCGGCCAAAATGGCTGCATTTTCAGGCTCCACTGCCCAAATCTCAATGTTGGGATTCTGTGCCTTTAAGGTTTCACCGATACCTGAAATTGTACCGCCTGTTCCGATTCCCGAGCAAAAACCATCGATAGGACCTGCTACCTGCTCAAGAATTTCCAAACCGGTATGATGTTTATGAACAAGAGGGTTATTGGGATTTTCAAACTGCTGCGGAACATATACTTTAGGGTTCTCAGTCGCCATTTTTTTGGCAGTTTCCAGGCACTTGTCTATACATTCACCGATGTTACCCTCATCCTTAATAAGAATAACCTCAGCACCATAATGTTTAACAAGCATTCTTCTCTCTTCACTGACAGAATCGGGCATTATAATAATTGTTTTATAGCCCATTACGGCACCGCACAGAGCAAGACCAATGCCCTGATTGCCCGATGTAGGCTCAACAATTATTGTATCATCCTTAATAACACCATCTTCAATTGCCTTAGTAATCATATTGTAAGCGGTTCTTGTTTTTATCGAACCACCAACATTTAATCCTTCGTATTTAACCAATACTCTGGCAGCTCCCTCAGGAACCATTCTTTTACTTAATTCCACAACCGGCGTGTGACCGATTGCTTCCAAAACGTTAGAATATACCATGCTCAAAAATAAAGGGGGACATTAAGGTCCCCCTTTAGCCTTCCAATAATCAATATTAGTTGTTGATTAACTTATCTTCTTCGTTATTCCAGCTGTAAAGCTTTCTAACTTCTTCGCCAACCTTCTCAGCGGGATGTTCTGAAGCAAGCTTTCTCATAGCCTTGAAGTGAACCTGCTTACCTGCATCGCTCATGTCAAGAAGGAATTCTTTTGCAAAAGAACCATCCTGAATGTCGGAAAGAATCTTCTTCATTGTCTTCTTGGTTTCTTCGGTAATTACCTTGGGTCCGGTAATATAATCACCATACTCAGCAGTATTTGAAATAGAATATCTCATTCCTGCAAAACCTGACTGGTAAATAAGGTCAACGATAAGCTTCATTTCATGAATACATTCAAAATATGCATTTCTGGGATCGTAACCTGCTTCAACAAGAGTTTCAAAACCGGCCTGCATAAGTGCACATACACCACCGCAAAGAACTGCCTGTTCACCGAATAAGGCGGTTTCTGTTTCAGTTCTGAATGTTGTTTCAAGAACACCTGCTCTGGCACCACCGATACCTAAAGCATATGCAAGAGCCATATCCTGAGCCTTACCTGTAGCATCCTGATGAACAGCGATAAGACAGGGAACACCCTTACCTGCCTGATACTCAGAACGTACTGTATGACCGGGTCCCTTAGGAGCAATCATGGTAACGTCAACATTCTTGGGAGGGTTGATACAACCGAAGTGAATATTGAAACCATGAGCGAACATAAGCATATTACCTTCTTCAAGGTTGGGCTCAATGTCGTTCTTGTATAAATCAGCCTGCTTCTCATCGTTAATAAGAATCATGATAATATCAGCCTTCTTAGCTGCTTCAGCTGCTGTATAAACTTCGAAGCCCTGAGCTACTGCCTTATCCCATGATTTTGATCCTGCATAAAGACCAATAATAACATGACAGCCTGAATCCTTAAGGTTTAATGCATGAGCATGACCCTGGCTGCCGTATCCGATGATTGCAATTGTTTTGCCCTGAAGTAATTCAAGGTTGCAATCCTGCTGGTAAAAAATCTTTGCCATTTTTTTAGTTCCTCCTAAAAAATAATAATTTACTTATAATAATCTTTCGTAAGACAAAAGTTACGGAAGGTAAGTAACGTTTTCAATACCTCTGCCAAGTCCGGTCATACCGGTTCTTGCAAGTTCAAGAATCTCGTATCCGTCAAGCAGGCCTATAAATGCATCAATCTTATCCTGATCACCTGTAAGCTCAATTATAAGGGTCTGGGGACCTACATCAACGATATTTGCTCTGAAAATATCAGCAATTGAAATAACACTCTGACGGTTTGTGGATGCAGCTTTTACTTTAATAAGTGCCAATTCACGATAAACAGATTTGCCGGGTTCAAGTATCTTAACATCCTTGACATCTTCAAGCTTGGCTACCTGCTTTTCTATCTGTTCAAGAACATCAGAATCACCTGATGCAACAATTGTAATTCGGGAATATTTGGGATCTGCTGTTAATCCCGCAGTGATACTTTCAATATTGTAACCTCTTCTT
>JAZUJC010000154.1:0-4888 GCA_045642625.1 Lachnospiraceae bacterium | reverse complement strand
ATTAAAGGTATCACCAAGATGGACAAAGCAGCCCTTATTGATGCTATGGTAGCCAAAGATGCTGAGGATGCAGCCGCCCCTGTCGCAAAGGATAACAATGGGGATGTCAAGAAATCAAAGCCTGCCTTAAAGGCGCCCAAGAAAAGAAAGGCTGAAAATACTGATCAGCCCGGTGAGGCTGAACAGGTGGCAGTTCACGATGAGGCAGTGGAAAATACAGCCGATTCCAAAGGAACCGGTGAGGTAAAGGAGTCTTCAGAGGCCGGTTCAAAGAGAGTAGTTGTAAGAACCACCAAAAAGAACGGTAACGACAGCGAAACAGTAAAAGGCGAGGGAACCAAAGAAGAAAGTTCCCAGGATCCCTATGAAGTACGCCCTGAAGCAAAAATATACGGTAAAACCTTTGACAGAGCCGAGGACGCCGATGAGAATCTTGACAGTGGTATCAATGCCCACGGTATTCTTGAAGTAATGCCTGAAGGCTATGGATTCATAAGATGTGATAACTTTCTTCCCGGAGTTGATGATGTATATGTGGCACCGGGTCAGATACGTAAATTCGGTTTAAAGACCGGTGATATTATTGACGGTAACAAGAGGGTAAAGACCCAGAACGAAAAGTTTTCCGCTCTTTTATATCTTAGAAGTGTAAACGGCTTCAGCCCTGATGCAATTAAGCAGAGAGGCAATTTCGAGGATATGACTCCTATTTTCCCTGATGAGAGAATCAGGCTTGAGACTCCCGGTACTTCTGTTGCCATGAGAGTTATGGATTTGCTGAGTCCTGTTGGTAAGGGACAGCGTGGTATGATTGTATCCCCTCCCAAGGCCGGTAAAACTACCCTTCTTAAGGAAGTTGCCAAGTCGGTTAAGAGAAATAATCCTGAAATTCACATGATTATTCTTCTTATTGATGAGCGCCCCGAAGAAGTTACAGATATTAAAGAAGCAATTGAAGGACCCAATGTGGAGGTTATTTATTCTACCTTTGATGAACTTCCCGAGCACCACAAGAGAGTTTCGGAGATGGTTATTGAGCGTGCCAAGCGACTGGTTGAACATCACAAGGATGTAATGATTCTTTTGGATTCAATTACAAGACTGACAAGAGCCTATAACCTTACGGTTCCCCCCAGTGGCCGTACCCTTTCCGGTGGTCTTGACCCTGCAGCCCTTCATATGCCCAAGCGTTTCTTTGGCGCAGCCCGTAATATGCGTGAGGGAGGCAGCTTAACAATCCTGGCTACAGCCCTTGTTGAAACCGGATCCAAAATGGATGATGTGGTATACGAAGAATTTAAGGGAACCGGCAATATGGAAATGGTTCTTGACAGAAAGCTTTCCGAAAGAAGAATATTCCCTGCAATTGATATTGCCAAGTCAGGTACCAGAAGAGATGACCTTCTTCTTACTCCCGAGGAAATCGGCGCGGTTAACTCGTTAAGAAAGGGCCTCAACGGACTTAAGCCCGAGGAAACCGTTGACAGGATCCTCGATATGTTTTCCAAAACCAGGGGAAATCAGGATTTCATTCATATGGTTAACAAGATTCATATTTTCTGATGTAATTGCGTTTTGAGAGATAAAGACTTCTTTCGGCAAAAGAAACATAAAATGTTGTAAATAGTACTTGCGCAGTCTTTTTCTCTATGTTACAATACATTCGCTGTTCGTTTGAACAGTGCGGATGAGAACATAACATATTAACATACATTAGAAGAGGTGAAAGTAATGAGAGAAGGAATTCATCCTGATTATTATCAGGCAACCGTAACCTGCAACTGTGGTAACACTTTCGTTGTAGGAAGCACAAAACCCGAGATTCACGTAGAAGTTTGTTCTAAGTGCCATTCATTCTATACTGGTCAGCAGAAGGCAACCAGAACTGATGGACGTATTGATAAGTTCAACAAGAAGTATGGTATGGAATCTAAATAAGTTGTTTATGTATTTAGGGTTGAGAGAAATCTCAACCTTAAATTTTATGTAGGAATCGTACAGATATGGCAAAAAAAAGAAAAAAACGCTATTCCGGAATCGGCGGTCAGGCCGTTTTGGAAGGCATTATGATGAAAAATAAAGATAAGTATTCCGTAGCCGTAAGAAAGCCTGATGGAGAAATCGAAGTAGACATCGATGAGTACACAGGAGTGGTTAAGGCACCTGTATTAAAGAAAATACCCTTTGTAAGAGGTGTTCTTAATTTTGTGGATTCCCTTGTGCTTGGTATGAAGGTTCTTAATTATTCGGCGGATTTTTATGAGGAGGATGATTCTTCCGAAACTAAATTCGACAAGGCTATGAACAAGGTTTTTAAGGGCAAGGCAGAAAAGGTATTAACAACACTGGTTACCATTATCGCCATTGCCATTGCAATCGGTATGTTTATTGTTTTGCCTGTTGTTCTGACCGATCTGTTTACCAAAAACGTCAGAAACGAAAGCTTTGTCGCAATGATAGAGGGCCTGATTCGAATTGTAGTTTTCCTGCTGTATATTATCCTGATATCAATTAATAAGGATATTAAGCGGGTATATAAATATCACGGAGCCGAGCATAAATGCATTAACTGCATTGAGCGTGGAAAGCCCCTTACCGTTGAGTATGTTAAGAAGTCCTCAAGACTTCACAGACGCTGCGGTACAAGCTTTATTATTTTCGTAGTGCTCATTAGTGTGGTGCTTTTCTTCTTTATCAGGGTAGATAATGTACTGCTCAGAATGGGCATACGATTGCTGCTGGTTCCTGTTATTGCAGGTATTTCCTATGAAATACTCAGGCTGGCAGGCCGTTTTGACAACTTGTTTGTAAATATTATTTCCGCTCCCGGTCTTTTGGTACAGAGACTTACCACCAAAGAGCCCGATGAGGAAATGATAAAGGTTGCAATTGCAGCTGTGGAAGCGGTTTTTGACTGGAAGGATTTCCAGGCTGAACACTTCTCGAACAGTAAGAACGCCGTATCTGATGACGGAGAAAAGAAATCAGATGACTTATAAAGAAGCCTATGATAAGGGAAGCCTTATCCTAAAGGCTTCTGAGATAGATTATTATTCAAATGATGCGAGATTACTTCTGGAATTTGTGTGTGAAACCGACCGCACCGCCTTACTGGCATTTCCGGAACGCGAAATAACCAAGGAGCAGGAGGAGAAATATCTGAGTGTGATAAAGAAAAGGTCCACTCATATCCCCCTTCAGCATCTAACCGGTATCCAGGGCTTTATGGGCCTGGATTTTTGCGTAAATAAGGATGTGCTGATTCCGAGAGCAGATACGGAGACTTTGGTGGAAGAGGTGCTTCAAAATCTTCACGACGGTATGCGCATATTGGATATGTGTACCGGGTCGGGCTGTATACTTCTTAGCCTGCTTCACTACTCAAATGACTGCGAGGGAGTGGGGGCGGATATAAGCCCGGAAGCCTTGTCGGTGGCAAAAGAAAATGCTAAAAGGCTGAATATTGAGGCTTCTTTCGTTGAAAGTGACCTTTTTGAAAATGTATCGGGAGTATTTGATATTATCGTGTCAAATCCACCCTATATAAGAACCTGTGAGATAGAGGAGCTGATGCCCGAGGTCAGGGATTATGATCCTTTTATCGCTTTAAACGGTAAAGAAGACGGAGTTTCTTTTTACAGAAGCATTATTGCAAAGGCTCCTCTTTATCTAAAGCAGGGTGGTGTTCTGGCCTTTGAAATAGGCTGCGACCAGGGGAAAGAAGTATCCGCAATGATGATTGATTCAGGCTTTACGAATGTAAGTGTAAAGCAGGATTTAGGCGGTCTTGACCGCGTAGTTATAGGAAGGAAAAAGATAGATGTTTGATAAGCTTGAGGATCTTTTAAGAAGATTCGACGAAATCATGAATGAGCTGTCTGAACCGGGTGTTGCGGACAATCAGAAGCGTTTTCGCTCACTTATGAAAGAACAGAGTGACCTCACACCTATTGTAGAGGCCTACAAAAAATACAAAAAGGCTAAGCAGGATATTGAAGATTCCCTGCTTATGCTTGACGAAGAATCCGACGAGGATATGAGAGAAATGCTTAAGGAAGAATTGGCCGAAGCCAAGGACAGCGTTGAAGCCCTTGAGCAGGAGCTTAAGATTCTTCTTTTGCCTAAGGATCCCAATGATGACAAGAACGTTATCGTGGAAATCAGAGCAGGTGCCGGTGGTGATGAAGCAGCTCTGTTTGCGGCAGAAATTTACAGAATGTATGTACACTATGCAGATAAGCAGCGTTGGAAGGTAGAAACCATGAACGTTGACGATATCGGTATCGGTGGAATGAAGGCGGTAAACTTTATGGTTACCGGTAACGGTGCTTATTCAAAGCTTAAGTACGAGTCCGGTGTTCACCGTGTTCAGCGAGTTCCCGAAACCGAATCCGGCGGTCGTATTCATACCTCTACCATTTCTGTAGCGGTGATGCCTGAGGTAGAGGATGTTGACGTAGTAATTGACGATAAGGATATCCGTATTGACGTAATGCGTGCATCCGGTAACGGTGGTCAGTGTGTCAATACTACTGATTCCGCTGTACGTCTTACACATATCCCGACAGGTATTGTAATCTACAGCCAGACAGAGAAGTCACAGCTCCAGAACAAGGAGAAGGCGTTCAGATTACTTCGTTCAAAGCTCTACGATATGGAGCTTGAAAAGCGCCAGAATGAGGAAGCAGATGCAAGAAGAAGTCAGATCGGTACCGGTGACCGTTCAGAGAAGATTCGTACATACAACTTCCCACAGGGACGTGTTACAGACCATCGTATCGGACTTACACTTTACAAGCTTGAGAAGATCATGGATGGCGATATCCAGGAGATTCTTGATGCATGTATCGCTGCTGACCAGGCAGCAAAGCTTGCAAAGATGAACGAA
>JAZUJC010000153.1:0-2105 GCA_045642625.1 Lachnospiraceae bacterium | reverse complement strand
TGAGAAGAAAAGGTACTGAGACTCTGCTCGATACTCTGTTCATCACCGATATCCGCAAACACTTCCGTAAATATGGACAGTTCGGAACGGTCTCCCGCAGGAATATGGAGTCCTGCCTGTCCCATAAGTGTAAACAGACCTACTGTCTTAAGGGAAACTGTCTTTCCACCGGTATTCGGTCCGGTAATTACCAAAAGGTCGAAGCTTTGCCCGAGATTTACATCAATGGGGACAACCTTTTTCCTGTCCAAGAGAGGATGACGTCCACGACGAATATTAATACGCCTGTCGTCATTAAATACGGGCCTTGTGGCATTCTGTTCAAGGGCAAGAGAACCCTTGGCAAAAATAAAATCAAGCTTGGTCATAAAATCCTGGTCGGTCTTTAAATCGACTATATGATCCGAAAGCTCGGCAGATAATCCGGCCAAAATAACCGCAATTTCTTTTTCCTCTTCAAGCTCCAGTTCTCTGATTTTGTTGTTAAGCTCAACAATTGCCTGGGGCTCCACAAAAATAGTGGCACCTGTGGCTGACTGGTCATGAATCATACCGCTGACCTGTCCGCGGTGCTCAGCCTTAACGGGAATACAATATCTGTTATTTCTGATGGTTACCACGTGATCCTGAAGGTAGGATGACAGGCTTCCGTTAACCATTTTAGTGAGCTCTGAATGAATCTTGTCGTTGGTCTGCTGGAGATTGCGCCTTATAGATTTAAGCGTAGGGCTGGCATCATCGGCCATGTGGCCCTCCTCATCCAAAATGCAGCGATTAATCTCGTTGGCCACTAAAGTCATGGGCTGTAAAAGCTCAAAATAATCATCAAGGGAGTCGGTAGCATCATCGTCGTGTTCTCTCACACCCCAGGATTTGACCCTTGCCACATTTCCTAAGAATTTGGCAAAAGAAAGCAGCTCTGCTGCCGTAAGTGTGCTGCCTATTTCAAGACTCTTAATAGCAAAGCCGAAATCCTTGTTGGAACCGAAATTAATACTGCCCTTCTTAATAAGCCTTGAAAGGGCATCGCTTGTATTGGTTTGAGCTTCTTCTATCTCGTGAATCTCTGTCATCGGCTTTAATTCACGACACAGTCTCTTGCCCGGTTCCGACCCTGCTTTTTCCGTCAATATATTAATTATGTTGTTATATTCCAGTGTTTTTAAAACTTTTGCATTCATAGTCAATATTCTACCATAATTCTTTGAAAATGTGCCTTCTTATGCTAAAATTAAGCCGTATTTACCAAAAATCTTAAGTTGAAAGATACCGGGAACTGCTGTGGAAAAAACTCTTGAAAAAGATTTGTTTGAACCGATTAAGAAATATTTTGAAGATTTCGGATATGTCTGCGACGGAGAGGTCAAAGATATTGATCTTTATATGGAAAAATCCACAGATTCAGACCCCGCGGATTCGGATAATGAATATAATGCCAATTGCGTTGCCGTTGAGCTTAAAGTGGATTTAAACTTTAAAGCCATCCAGCAGGCTGCTCTTCGCCAAAAAATAGTAGAAACCGTTTTTATTGGTATTTACAGGCCCAATGATATGTTTTCCCATTCTTTTAAGGACAAGCTTTATCTCTTAAAACGTCTTGGAATCGGGTTAATCGTGGTAGCAAAAAGTACCGGCGCCGTACAAATAGTATCCGAGCCCGTAGTATCCGAGCTTTCTACCTTTCAGCAAAGAAATAAGGGCAAAAAGAAAAGTATCAGTGCCGAATTTCAAAAGCGTAAGGTTAAATCAAATACCGGTGGTGTTCACTCCACAAAGCTTATGACCAGCTATCGCGAAGACGCCCTGCTGGTTTTAGATGCCTTTGCCAATCTTGGAGGCGATGCCTTGACCAAAGATATTACCAAAGCATCCGGTATCAAAAAAACTGCCGCTATTCTTCGCGGTAATTATTATGGCTGGTTTGAAAAAATCGAGTCCGGCCGATACCGTATAAAAGACTCCGGCTATGATGCCCTGGAAGAGTTTGAGGATGCCCTTATTGTACTTAGGGCACAAAACAACAAAGCTTACGACTAAGAAATCCACACTCAACCAGATAGCGGGTAACCTTCTCCTGTCCATAGCAGTTAAGATGCTGCTGCTCC
>JAZUJC010000152.1:0-8342 GCA_045642625.1 Lachnospiraceae bacterium | reverse complement strand
GTTCAGAACGGACAGGCTATCGATACAGACTGGACCGGTACAATCGCTACAGGCTCTGTTGAATTAACAGACCTTGGCGGAGCTGCAGCTCCCGGTACCGCTGATGCAATCGCTGAAGCAAAGGCTGCTATGGAAGCAGGTACTCTTCATGTATTTGATGTTTCTACATTTACCGTAGATGGTCAGAACCTTACTTCATTCATGGCAGACGTTGATACCGATCCTGCATATGAAGCTGATCACGAAGTAGTTATCGATGGTTATATTAACGAATCAGGTGCCGGTTTCCGTTCAGCTCCTTACTTCAACTTAAACATCGATGGTATCACACTTCTTGATACTGCATTCTAATTTATATTAGAGACTAAGACCCCATTCACTAAGGTGAGTGGGGTTTTTTGATTCTCGACAATATAATTTCTCATTAAGGGAGAAATTTATTGTGTATATCGGACAGTAAGCTCATTTACTCTTGATAATGGCGTAATATATAGATTATAGTATAAGGTGATATGTGTATTTTTATACGCAGTATAATTTGGCAAATAACGTAAGGAGAGCAAAGGTGAAAAATAGAATAGCTGCGGTATCTCTTCGCAATATTTCAAAGTCGTTTGGCTCCGTTAAAGCTAATGAAAATGTCAATCTTGATATTTATAAGGGTGAGATTTTAGCCCTTCTTGGTGAAAACGGTTCAGGAAAAACCACACTAATGAATATGCTTTCGGGTATATATTTCCCGGATGAAGGGCAGATTCTTGTGAATGGAGAGGAGGTCGTTATTGCATCTCCCAAGGATTCATTCGATCTTGGTATAGGTATGGTTCATCAGCACTTTAAACTGGTGGATGTTCTTTCTGCAACCGAAAATATTATACTGGGACTTCCCGGTAAGCTTAAGCTTAAGGAAGCAGCTGCCAAGGTTAAAGAAATATGCGACAAGTATGGTTTTGAGGTTGATCCTTATCAGAAGATATATAATATGTCGGTTTCACAGAAGCAGACAGTAGAAATAGTTAAGGTACTCTATCGTGGAGCAGACATTCTTATCCTTGATGAGCCTACCGCTGTTCTTACTCCTCAGGAAACGGAAAAGCTTTTTGCTGTCCTTAGAAAAATGAGAGAAGACGGCAAGGCAATCGTAATTATTACTCATAAAATGCACGAGGTTGAAAGTCTTTCCGACAGAGTTGCGGTTCTTCGACGCGGTACATATGTAGGCGATATGATGACAGCTGCAACAAATGCCCAGGAAATGACCAATATGATGGTTGGACACCAGGTAGTGCTTAATATTGACAGGCCCGAACCGGTTGATCCCAAGAAACGAATTGCGGTAAGAGGGCTTACCGTAAGGAGTATGGACGGTATTCTTAAGCTTGATGATGTTTCTTTTGATGCATACAGCGGAGAAATACTTGGTATTGCAGGTATTTCGGGTTGTGGTCAGAAGGAGCTTTTGGAGGCAATCGCAGGCCTTCAGAAGGTTGAGGCCGGCAGTATTTCATATGTATATGATGATGGCCGTAAGGATGAGCTCCTTGGAAAGGATCCTTTAAAAATACAGGAAATGGGTGTAACTCTTTCTTTTGTACCTGAAGACCGACTTGGTATGGGACTTGTAGGTAATATGGACCTTGCTGGCAATATGATGCTCAGGTCCTTCAGAAAGGGCCGCGGAATCTTTACAGACCGTAAGACCCCCGAAATGCTTGCGGAAGCGGTAGTTGAAGATCTTGATGTTGTTACACCGAGCATTTCGACTCCCGTTAGGCGTCTTTCCGGTGGTAACGTTCAAAAGATTCTGGTAGGACGTGAAATTGCTTCGGCTCCTAAGGTATTACTTACCGCATATGCGGTTCGAGGACTTGATATTAATTCCTCATATACAATTTATGATTTGATTAATAAGCAGAAAAAGGCCGGTGTGGCGGTTATTTTCGTTGGCGAAGATTTGGACGTTCTTTTGCAGATATCAGACAGAATCCTGGTACTTTGCGGTGGCAAGGTCAGCGGTATCGTAAATGGTCGTCAGGCAGATAAAAATCAGGTAGGTATGTTGATGACAAGAGTGGGAGGTGGCGATAATGAGCAGTAATAAAGTAAGAGAGCCTCTCTTCCATATCGTAAAGAGAGATAACACTTCAAAGGGAAGGGCATATCTGGTAAGGCTTTTTGCAATTATTGCAGCCCTTCTTGTATGTGCGGTTGTTACCACACTGCTTACGGGTGCCAATCCCTTAAAGGTATATGCCACTATTTATAACGGTGCCTTCGGTACAGTAAGAAAGACCTGGGTTACATTGCAGGGACTTTCAATTCTGTTGATTATTTCACTGGCCCTTACTCCTGCATTTAAAATGCAGTTTTGGAATATCGGTGGTGAAGGCCAGGTCCTTATGGGCGGTTTGGCAGCTGCGGCCTGTATGATTCTTTGCGGCGACAGACTTCCTGCAGGTAAGAGCGTTCCCAACTGGCTTGTAATTGTGCTTATGGTAGGAGCCAGCCTTCTTGCCGGTGCAATCTGGGGACTTATTCCCGCATTGTTAAAGGCTAAGTGGAACACCAACGAAACGCTTTCCACACTGATGATGAACTATATTGCAACCCAGCTGGTGGCATATTTCATTATTCTTTGGGAGGTTCCCAAGGGTTCAGGTAAGATTGGTATTATCAACCAGAGTACATCAATCGGATGGCTTCCCAATATAGGCAACAAGTATTTGCTTAGCATTATTGTTGCGGTAGTGGTTACCGTGTTTATGTTTATTTACCTCTATTTCAGCAAACACGGATACGAAATCACTGTTGTTGGTGAAAGCGAGAAAACTGCCAGATATGTAGGTATGAAGGTTAAAAAGGTTATTATCCGTACCATGGCTTTGTCCGGTGCACTTTGTGGTTTGGCCGGTCTTTTGCTTGTCGGCGGTATTAACCATACCGTAACCACAACAATATCCGGCGGACAGGGATTTACGGCGGTTATGGTTTCGTGGCTTGCCAAGTTCAATCCCATTACCATGGTGTTTACAAGCTTGCTGATTGTTTTCCTTGAAAGAGGTGCCGGTCAGATTTCTACTGATTTCGGTCTTAACCAGTCATTCTCGGATATTTTGACAGGTATTATTTTGTTTTTCATTATAGGCTGTGAATTCTTTATTAATTACAAGATTAATTTCAGAAGCAAAACTGTAAAGGAGGATCAAGAAAATGTTTGATATAGTTGCATTTATTCCCCGTGCCGTTGTGCAGGGTATTCCTCTTCTTTACGGTAGCACAGGTGAAACAATAACCCAGAAGTCGGGTAACCTTAACCTGGGAATTCCCGGTGTAATGTACGTAGGTGCCATCAGCGGTGTAATAGGTTCATTCTTTTATGAAAACTCTTTACCTGCGGGTGCGGCATTAAATCCGTTCCTTGCAATAAGCATTCCGCTGCTTTGCTCAATGATCGGATCCCTGATAATGGGACTTATATATTGTTTCCTTACGGTAACGCTTCGCGCCAATCAAAACGTTGCCGGCTTGGCACTGACAACCTTTGGTATAGGCTTTGGTAACTTCTTTGGCGGATCACTTATTAAGCTTTCCAAGATAGAGGTTCCTTCAATCGCATTATCACGTACCAGTAAGTTTTTCAGCGCATCACTTCCGATAGCGGACAAGGCCGGATGGTTTGGCAAGATTTTCCTGTCTTACGGTTTTCTTGCTTATTTGGGAATTATCATTGCAATTGTTGCATCGAGATTTCTCAATAAAACCCGTAAGGGTCTTCACCTTCGAGCAGTAGGCGAAAGCCCTACCACTGCTGATGCTGCCGGAATAAATGTTACCGCATATAAATATCTGGCTACTTGTATCGGATGTATGGTTGCCGGTCTGGGCGGTCTGTATTACGTTATGGACTACATGAACGGTGTCTGGTCAAACGATGCTTTCGGTGACCGTGGATGGCTTGCAATTGCCCTCGTTATCTTTACTATTTGGAGACCTAACGTTGGTATATTCTCATCCATTCTTTTTGGTGGCTTATATATTTTGTATCTCTACTTACCGGCAGGTATGGACCATATGGAATACAAGGAGCTTTACAAGATGCTTCCGTATATTGTTACTTTGATTGTTCTTGTTATTACAAGTATGCGTAACAAGAGAGAAAATCAGCCTCCGGCATCCCTTGGTTTACCCTACTTCAGAGAGGAAAGATAGTTTCCGATTAAAAGCGAAGGTGAGGTACAGGACGGTATGAAAGTGTATGTGTTGCGCCACGGTACCACGGACTGGAATGAGTCCAAAAAGCTTCAGGGCAACAGTAATACTTCTTTGAATGAGAAGGGGCGTAATCTGGTAAGACAGACCGCCGAGGCGCTAAAGGACATTTCTTTTGATTACATATATTCCAGTCCCCTGGACAGGGCCTACGAAACGGCAACAATAGTAAAGGGAGACAGGGATATTTCGGTTGTTGCCGATGACAGGCTTATAGAGGTAGGCTTCGGAATTGACGAAGGGGTAACAATAGAAAACAGGACCCCCGGCTGTAAGCTGTTTTTCGAGGATCCTGCCAATTATGTTCCCTGTGAAGGAGCCGAGTCCTTTGAATCATTGTGTACAAGGACCGGGGATTTTATTGAAAGTGTACTGGTTCCCTTATCGTTAAAAGAACCTGAAAGCGTGGTGCTGATAAGTGGCCACGGAGCTATGAACAAGGCGCTGATGTTTAATTTCCTGCATAGAGAAATAAAGGATTTCTGGGCAGGAGCATGGCAAAAGAACTGCAGCCTCAGTATTTACGAGGTGCGGGGTAATGAGTATTCCCTCATAGAGGATGGACTCAATTATTCCGATGCATAAAGGAACGCTTTGCTATATAAACTGTTAGTTAATAATAATTCCATATTTTTCAACAATAGCATCCTTGGGGACATAGTCTCCAAGGATTTTGTCTGTTTTATCAAGTATTTCCCGATATGACAAATAGGGAACACTGTAGTGGTTTCCGTCATTTGCAATAATAAAGCAACCGTCTTCAAAACCTTCTATTACATCCAGCGCAGATATGTAATTTAATTCCGTATCGAATATATAAGAATAAGGGGCGGCATTTAAAACATAAATATTTGCCTCTTTTATATACACAACCGATGACAGAGTCACATTTCCCACAGAATATACCACCTTCATAAGCTTCTTTGATTTGGCATTATATATTCGCAGGCTACCATCATACATCATAACAAAAATCAGTTTGTTGTCGGATGAATAGATGGTCGAATAAACATATTCAAGCTCCACGTCTTTCAGATCGGAAAGAACAGAAGTGGCATCCTTATAATCCTGTATTTCGGATTTGTAGCCGAATTCGTGGTCGGAGACCATTTTAAGCCCGGGAGCGACACATTTCTCGTATAAGGCAATGTAGTTGGCATCCTCGAATTCATAAAAATATTTATCGGCTTCAAAAATGCAGTAGGAGGTATTTTCTTTTGCTGCATTTGAAAAAAGCAGTCGGGTAACGTCCTGCCCAAAGGCGAATTCATCGTTCATAACATAGACGTGGCCAGACCGGCTTACCAGCAGGCCGCTTTCACCCTGTACAAAGCTGTTTACAATTATTCCGCAGTCGTTAATCTGGCTTTCAATGGCAAAGGTATATGAGTCGAGTATAAGGGCATTCGATTTGCTTACAATGAAGAGCTTGTCATCAATCATTGTAATATTACTAACAAAATAAATGGGCAATGCCATGGAACCTACCACGTCAGAAGTATATCCGTCAACAACAGTTAAAGTAGCCGCCGAACTGTTTGGGGGATCTTCCAGCAAATAGATATAATTGCCGTTGGTGGCTATTTGAACCCGGTCTTTTAAATAAAGCAGGGTTGCTGAGCTCAATTCGCCCCTTGCGGTGTCAAGCTCAAGGACAAGAGAAGGAAGCTCGCCTGCGGTCAACACCAAGGCAAGATAGTTCTCGTCGGCACTGAAGCAGTAATCATAATCATAATACGCATCCATGTCCAGGTCGTAGTCGAAAAGGTCAATATCATAGACGATATTTCCGTTTTGGAATCCAATAATACGATTGTCGGCCAAAATAATGTCGGGACAGTGTTTTCCGGAAAGGATATAACCGTTTGAGGGAACGATTTCCTTTAGAGAGTAGTCCGAAAGGCTTAAATACTGAATGCCGTCAAAGTCACTGAATAATATTCCGCTGTTTCTGTCAAAAGAAAAATTAGGCAGACTGTTGTCGGATTCGCTACAGGAAAAGCTGTACAGCAGTTCTCCGCTTTGGGTATCGAACAAGTTGAATTCATTGTTGTTGGTGTTGATTAATATCAGTGAACCGTCACCGGAAACGAGGTAGTCTCTGATTGGGGAGGACACTTCAAACACCATGGTGGGAGTGTAGGCCTCGGTTACCGAATAGGGATCTAAAATATCGTTTAATACGCGGTAACTTTCTGAATTTGTGTAGCCCCTGTTTGGAAGCACACTTCTCACTGTGTACAGGGAATCATTTCTTCGCCCGGAATCCAAAAGCTCCTGGGCTGCCTTGGCCATTGCCCCGGCATATTTGTCCTGTATATCATTCTTTTGAGTGTTAATTTTTGCCAGCATTATCAGGCTTATTACGGCAAAAACAAAGATTGCAGCCGAAACAGAGCTCCAAAGGGCTATCATTCTTTTAAGCTTCTGCTCGCGATGACGCTGCTTCACATCATCGTAATTAAGTGAAAACATAGCCGCTGCTATTTTGATTACAGCAGTATCCATAGCTTTGAGAATTTCTTTTTTGGACTTGCCCCTAACATCTGCGGCAAGGGGTTCCACAGTCCTTCTGGTTACGACCTTGTTGCCGAAGGCGTCGGTTGTTTCCACTTCCTCGTAGGTGAGAATTTCGGGGAATGAGTCCACGGGTTCACCTTCTGCCAACACCAGTAAAATATGTTTTCTGTCATGAAGCTTTAAAAAGGTCTCTATTTCTTTTTTGCACCATGCCGATTCCTTAAGCCTTGGAGTACATATGACAATAAGAAAGTCGGAATTCTTCAATGCAAGATCGATTGGATCTGA
The DNA here is from genome assembly GCA_045642625.1 of Lachnospiraceae bacterium. Classification (GTDB taxonomy): domain Bacteria; phylum Bacillota; class Clostridia; order Lachnospirales; family Lachnospiraceae; genus UBA1258. Next base: position 1,265 of record JAZUJC010000152.1, on the reverse strand, counting down.
AAGATTATCTGCCAGGGGCAGCTCGTCTTCGTCGCGAAATACCCGTTCGATTCGCTTTTTGTCGCCGTTTATCAGCGAAAGAGCCGATTTTGGCATTTTGAATGCTTCCAGCTTTTTGTGCAGGTTTATCGCAACAAACTGATCAAGGGGACAGTGACGATAGCTTATAAATGCATCATAGCTTAGCTGGCGTGTTTGTGAAGTGATATTGTTTTCCATATTTTTTTCCTTTTCAAAGGTAATGAAATCTTAAGAAATGTACTGTAAATACCATTAAAATCTTAAAATATATACCCTATAAAAGTCAATTTTTATCAATTAGAATGGTTGTGTTTTGATAATTAAGAATAGACTGGACGGAGATTATTTATGAGAATCGGTGTATTGACAGATATTCACGGAAACGCTGAAGCTTTAAAAGTATGTCTTGCTCATTTGGAGAGTTGTGGTGTGGATGCCTATTTCTTTTTGGGAGATTATATGGGTGAGCTTCCGGATGTGAAAGAAACCTTTGAAATAATAAGGAGTCTGCAAAAAGAAAAAGAGTGTCATATTGTTAAAGGCAACAAAGAGGACTATCAGTTAATGGGGCTTGGAAAAGGACATCCGGAATGGGATGAGTACAAAAGTGTTGTGGGAATGCTCAGATACGGCAGTAACCAGATTGATGATGAGATTGAAGGGTTTATCGAAAAATTGCCCATATATGAAGCAATAAAGTACGAAGGACTGCCGGAACTGCTTATTTGCCATGGTTCACCCCTTGGAACCAAAAGAGCGGTATACTCGGACGGAACTGTGGACCGGGAAGTCATGGACTGCATAGAGCAGGATTATATTATATGCGGTCATACTCATGTAATGGCGAATGTGGATTACAATGGACGGAAAATATGGAATCCCGGGCCTGTAGGCGTGCCAATTGACGGTCACACGGAAACTCAGTGCATGATTTTAAACGGTGAAGCCGGCAGATGGGAGGCTGAATTTATAAGCCTTAGCTATGATTATGAGTCGGTAATAGAAAAAATGTACTCAGAGGGATTATTTGAATCAGCACCGTATTGGAACAAAATTACGGAAAGTCTTCTGCGTGGAGGAAATGTTTCTCACGGAACCGTATTATACAGAGCAATGGAGCTTTGCAAACAGGAGACGGGAGAATGTATTTGGCCCTGTATATCCGAAGAATATATGCAGCGGGCATACGATGAACTGGTTCTTTCCAAGGCAGCAGTATAGAAGGTTTCACGGAACTGAATAAA
>JAZUJC010000151.1:0-12885 GCA_045642625.1 Lachnospiraceae bacterium | reverse complement strand
TTGAAAAAATCGGTCCTTTATTTGAAAGTCATCCTCTTTTCCCTAAGAGAGTAAATACCGAGTTTATTGAGATTATCAGTCGAAAAGAAGTAAACATGCGTGTGTGGGAGCGTGGAGCTGCCGAGACCTGGGCATGTGGTACAGGTGCCTGCGCAAGTACCGTTGCCGGCGTGTTAAACGGTGTCACCGACGACGAAATAATCCTCCATCTTTTAGGCGGTGATTTAAAGGTTAAATGGGACAAGGATACCAACCATGTATTCATGACCGGCCCCGCCAAGGTGGTTTTTGACGGAGAAATTGAAATTTAACTATAGTTATCTTATAAAATGCAAAACGATTAATCCGACTCCTCCCAGAGAGATTAATGAGCCGAAAACAAGATTCCCAATGGCATTCACTACCACGAATTCATTGGGATTCTTTGCGTTATAGCGGATTTTTTCTTTGCTGTCTATCTGAAACCAGGAGGACGACTTGTTGTACTGCTTGTAATGCTTTTGAAGCTTTTCACCGTTAACCTCATATTCATATACAGGATGATATACCTTTGACCTTGAACGGCCGTTTTCAAAATCTACCTGCTCGATAACGGCACAGATTCTTGCTTCACCTTTTTGTGTGCAGTGTAGTCTTTTTAAAATCTCGGGCAAAAGAAATAGAAGCCCTATTATCAGTGTAATAATTCCGATTATTGCGTACATATTTTGTAACTCCCCGTGAGATGATCTTTATTAATTATAGTTTATGAGATATCCGGTAGTAAATATACCGCATATATTTCGAAAAAGAGTATTTTTTTCGGATGAAACTGCGGATTCGGGATTCCTCTTTTTATGTTTTTTAGTTTCAAAAAATATGGGATATAAAACTATATATTTTTGTTGCTTAATCAACACTTTTCGATGATACGTCAAGAGTTCATGCTGTTTCATAACTTTTTGGTGATAAATCAACATGAAATGTTGATTCGTCAACAAAATAATGATACACTTCAATGGGTTGTTGACATGTCAACAAAATGCAGCACTGTCCCGCTGATGTGGGGCACCTGCAAAATTCCTTCAGAAAGAGGTTAATCATGAACGTATTTAAAAAAGCATATTGCAGAACATTTCAGCGAGTAATGTGGATGGCAATGCCCTTTCTTCCCTACAGAAATCCTGTAGTAAAGAAACACCTTGAGGACATTTCCGAAATAGTAGCCAAAGAGGGAGTAAAGAAGCCCTTTATCATCACTGATAAAACCCTTGTAAGCACCATCGGAATGAGTACTTTATTAAAGGCTCTTGATGATGCCGGTATAAGCTACGAGCTGTTTGACGGAGCTTTCCCCAACCCTACCACCAAGCTGGCTGTAGATACTTCGAAAATATATATAGAAAAAGAATGTGATTCCATTATTGCCTTCGGTGGCGGTTCTCCCATGGATTTGGCCAAGGCAGTAGGCGTATGTATTGCACGCCCCAAGACTCCCATTAATAAGCTTGGAGGTATTCTTAAAGTTCATTCAAAGCTTCCGCTTATTGTTGCAATACCCACAACAGCCGGAACCGGTAGCGAAACTACTCTGGCAGCTGTTTTGATTGACGAAGAGACCCATCATAAATTTGCAATCAACGATTTTCCGTTGATTCCAAGATATACAATCTTAGACCCTGTAACCATTCATTCACTGCCTGCAGGCCTGGCTGCGTCTACAGGTCTCGATGCCTTAACTCATGCTGTTGAGGCTTATATCGGTAAGAGCACCACCAGAAGAACCAGAGCTGATGCCCGTAAAGCAGTTGCGCTTATATTCAAAAATCTTGACGGCACCGTAAATCACAACAGCAGTAAAGAAGAAATGAACATGCTGCTTGCTTCTCACTACGCAGGCCGCGCTTTTACAAGATCCTATGTAGGCTACATTCATGCCGTATCACACAGTTTAAGCGGTATGTACAATTTACCCCACGGCTGGACCAATGCGGTTCTTTTGCCTATAGTGCTCAGAAAATACGGTACAACCGTAGAGAAGAGACTGGCTGAGCTTGCAAGAATGGCAAAGCTTGGCACCAGGGTAGAGGCTAAAGCTGATTTGGCTGAACAGTTTATTAAGGCAATTGAGGATATGAAGGCTAAGTATAACATTCCCGATACCATTCCCCAGCTTGTTGAGGATGATATTAAGCAGCTGTCTAAGTATGCTGATAAGGAGGCCAATCCGTTGTATCCTGTTCCCGTTTTGTGGAATGCAAAAGAACTTGAGGATTTATACAGAGCGGTTCTTGAGAAATAGAAGATTTGCTGCAAGCCGGTTTCCATATAATATAAAGCTTATAGCAAGCCGGTTTCCGGAAAAATTAATACGATTATTATACAGAGGTTCCTTTATATGAATAAAGAAAGCATTGATAAAATAATAAATACTCAGAGAGAGTGGTATAAAAGAGGCGATTCCCATGATGTTGTGTATAGAAAGAATGCGCTGAAGCGTCTTTTAAAGGCAATGGAGGATCTGGAGGCAGATATGCTTAATGCCCTTAAGGCGGATTTGGGCAAAAGCCGCCAGGAAGCATATATGTGTGAGGTTGCTCTTGTTAAAAGTGAAATCCGCTTTATGATCAGACATATGGGCAAGTATTCGAGAGAGAAGCGTGTTAAGACTCCTTTGGCTCAGTATATTTCAAGAAGCTTTACAAAACCGGTTCCTTACGGAACGGTTTTGATTATGAGCCCTTGGAATTATCCGATTCTTTTGTCCTTGGATCCTTTGGTGGATGCAATTGCGGCAGGAAATACTGTAGTTATCAAGCCCAGTGCCTATGCGCCCGAAAGTGCGGCAGTAATCAAAAAGCTGGTGGAAAAGGTATTTTCTCCTGAATATGTTGCGGTTATTACCGGTGGTCGCGAAGAAAATCAGGCTCTTCTTGACAGCAAGTTTGATTATATTTTCTTTACCGGCAGCAAGGACGTTGGCCGAATTGTAATGGACAAGGCCGCAAAGTACCTTACCCCCGTAACTTTGGAACTGGGCGGCAAAAGCCCCTGTATTGTTGATGATACGGCCAAAATCGATTTGGCAGCAAAGAGAATTGTGTTCGGTAAGCTTGTAAACTGCGGTCAGACCTGTGTGGCTCCCGACTACATTTTCTGTCACGAATCCATTAAGGACCAGCTTATAGAAGCCTTAAAGAAACAGATTAAAAAGCAGTACGGTGAGGCACCGCTCGAAAATCCTGATTATGGCAATATCATTAATCGCAAGCATTTTGAACGAGTTTCCGGTCTTATTGAGGATGCTGCGGCCAAAAACAAGGTGGTATTCGGTGGAAAGGTTAATGCCGAAACTTTACAGATTGAACCTACCATTATTGATAATGCAAGCTGGGAAGACAGCGTAATGCAGGAAGAAATCTTTGGCCCCGTCATTCCTGTTATGACCTTCGGCAATTTAGACGAGGCAGCGGAGGCTGTTAATGCCAATGATACTCCTCTTGCTTTGTACATCTTCTCATCATCCCGCAGGAATATTTCTTTTGCAAAAGAATATATTCCCTTTGGCGGCGGCTGTATAAATGATACACTGATTCACCTGGCTACCTCTTCAATGCCCTTTGGCGGTATGGGAGAAAGCGGAATGGGCGGATACCACGGAAGGGTTGGCTTTGAAACCTTTAGCCATTACAAGAGCATTGTGGACAAAAAGACTATTATTGACCTGCCCATGCGTTATCAGCCTTACACCAGGTTTTATGAGAAGCTTATAAGGATGTTTGTTAAGTAGAGGTTTTGGGGAATAAATGGAAAAGAGATTTGAAAACTTTTCGGGCTCGATTCTTGAACTGAATCGGTGCCTCGGAAAAATAAAGGAACTGGTAATGCAGGAATACGGTCTTCGTTCAAAGCACACCATGTTTTTGTATTATCTTGGGCAAAATCCTCAGGGGCTTACCTCCAAGGAAATTGCGGATTGCTGTAAAGAAGACAAGGCTGCCGTTTCAAGAAACCTGGCAGCCCTGTTGGAAAAAGATCTGATTAAATATGAAGACACGGACAAAAACAGTGTTTACAGGGTAAAGCTTCTTTTGACCGAAAAGGGTATTGAAGTTGCCCAAAAGATTAACGACCGTGTCAGTGATGCTCTTGATAAATGCGGCGAAGGCCTTAGCGAAGAGCAACGCAATAACTTTTATGCTTCCATGGAGACCATCAGAAGTAACCTGGTGGCCTATATTGAACAGTTCTGAGTATAAAGAACCGGCATCAAATTTACTTACTGCATGTCCAGCAATAATGCACGGCAGGGAGCGCCGTCTGAGCCTCCAAGGTTAATGGGGGCGGCATCCAGGAGATATTTTCCGTCGCTTACATGGGCAAGGCGGATGCCTTCAAGAAGAACGATTTCTTCTTTTAGCAAAACAAGATGGACATTCATGGGTGCATCCTCGGGACCTACTGTCTGGGATTCGTTGCCCAGCAAAAGAATATGATTTTCAGCAAAAACCTTGGCGGCTTCTAAAGTGATGGTAGTTTTACCTCTAAACAGAAGTCGCTTTGCACATTCAGGATCTGTTTTTGTGGCTTCTTCAATAACCTTTAATGCTTCCCGAGCGCCAAGCTCACCGTCTTTGGTGTAAACATAGCACCATCCCACAAATCTGTTTATATCTACTTCATCGATTTTCTTTCCCTCATTGTAAAAATGAAAAGGGGCATCCACGTGGGTTCCGTTGTGTACGCACATGGACAGTGCGGAAAGATTGCAAATTGAATCTCCCTGAATTGTTGCCAAAACGGTTTTTTGAGGAGTGGTATCTCCGGGGAAAACCTTACAGGTATATACTTCCTGTGAAATGTCGTAAATTTTCATAATTATTACCTCGTGAGCGAAACATTCCGCCTAAATGATATACCGATTGGGTATATTTTCCCAACCGGGCTTAGCCGGGGTTATTTTGAATATATAATGATTGGTGGCAAAATACAATAAGTCACCGGTGATGTTATGTGATAAAATGGTGTTTGTAAGCGCAGTTTATATTGTGAGGACTTTCGATGAATCTTGATATAAAACACAATTATATAGATGTGGGAGAGGGAAAGCCCATTGTGCTGGTGCATGGCAATGGGGATGATATTAGCTTCTTTGTCCATCAGATTGCGGTTTTAAAGAAAATAAGACGGGTAATTGCCCTTGATACCAGAGGCCATGGCAAAAGTCCGAGAGGTGAAGGTGACTTTACCATAAGGCGTTTTGGCGATGATCTTTATGAATTTATGAAAGGCCTTAATATTGAAAAAGCGGATATTTTGGGCTTTTCCGATGGGGCAAATATTGCAATGAGCTTTGCCGTAAAGCACCCTGAGATGATAGACAGGCTTATACTTAGCGGTGGCAACCTGCACACCGGAGGCATTAAACGCTGGATTCAGCTCCCTATTGAAGCGGCATACAGGCTACTTAGATTCGGAGCAGCTCATAATCCAAAGCTTAAGCTTAAAGCAGAGATTATGAGCCTTATGATAAATCAGCCCAATATTACCGATGACGAATTAAAAAAGATAACCTGCTCCACCCTTGTGACTGCGGGCACCTTTGATATGGTTAAGGCAAGCCACACCAGAGAAATTGCATCGAAGATTTCCGGAGCAAGGCTTAAGTTTATTAAGGGTACTCATACGGTTGCAAAAAGGCGGCCTCAGGCATACAACAAAGTGATACTGAAATTTTTACGTAACAGCAACGATAGTCGGAGACGATAAAATAATGAACAAACTGGTGGTTATTGCCGGTACCAACGCTTCGGGAAAAAGTGGTCTTGGAATCGAACTGGCAAAAAAATATAATGCTGAAATTATATCTGCCGATTCAAGGCAGGTATATGAGGGCCTGAATTTGGGCTCCGGCAAGGTAACTTATGAGGAAATGCAGGGTGTACCCCATCACCTTATAGATGTGGTTAAGCCCAATGATTTCTTTTCACTGCTTAATTTCCAGGAGCTTGCGTATAAGAGTATAGATGACATTCTTGGCAGGGACGGAAAGGCATTTTTGGTGGGCGGAACCGGCCTTTACGTTAATGCGGTGGTTGACGGCTACAACATCAGCAAAGAGCCGGTTGACCCGAAGCTTCGTGATGAGGTGGCCGCTAAAAGCTTACCGGAGCTTATTGCCATTTTGGAGGACAAGTACCCGGAAGCCCTAACAAAGGTAGATTTGCAAAACAAGCGTCGTGTGGAACGGGCAGTGGAGCGTGCACTTATGGGCAACACTGCGGACGCGGAAAACCGGCCTAAATATGAGACTCTTGTTCTGGGAGTAACCTGGCCCAGGGATGTTTTGTATGAGCGCATCAGAGAGCGTCTGGACCGTCGCCTTAAACAGGGAATGATTGAAGAGGTGGAAGGGCTTCGAGCCAACGGAGCCACAGATGAATTCCTGTACGGCCTTGGACTTGAATACAGATATATTCTTATGTATTTAAGAGGTGAATTTGAAAGCTTTAATGCCTTTTATGATAAACTGTTTATGGAAATAAGGCACTTGGCCAAGGAACAGATGACCTGGTTTCGCAAAAGAAAGGATATATGCTGGATTGACATGCAGGACGATCCTTTTAAGCAGGCTTCGGAAAAGATAGATGAATTTTATTCGAAATAGGATAATAATTCGCTTTTTTTCGGCAAAAAGTAATTAGTGATAACTTTTTTTGAGTGTTAATATAAAAGTGGACTTTTGTGAGGGGAATATTGACATTAAATATACAGAAATAATGAGGTTTTAATCTACGTGGGAAAGTTAAGAATCAGCGGTACGGTTAAGAGAGTAATGATTGCGCTCTTTTGTTTGATAATCGCTGCCTGCTCGTCAGGTGTTTTATTATTTGCATATAAACCCGATCACAATGCTCTTGGAGCACTCAGCAGTGTAAGTATGGATGCTGTCTGCATCATTATTTTGTTTATTCTGGTGTGCAGTTTTGCGTTCGGACACCCCGGGGCGAAACGAACCACCAAGCTGTTTTTAGTGCTTGTAATCGCTACCGTATGGGCAATGTTTTTGGACCTTTTAAACTGGGCCTTCGACGGATCTTTGGAATTTGGCCATTTGACGTTCTGGTTTACGCTGGGATCCCTTTGTATGGGCTCGATTCTGGCCAGTATTTTCTGCCTGTATTTAGGCAGCTTTATGGAAGAGAATCATGGAATTGATAAAATGCGATTTTATGGCAAAGTATGCGCGATTCTCAACCTGGTTTCTTTTGTGTTGACCTTTACACTGGCTATTACCAGAACTGCCTTTGAGTTTGTGGACGGGCATTATGTAATTGGCCCTCTTTACGATATTGTTTATGTTATTCCGGTTTTGACACTACTGTTTATGGTAGGTGTATCGATTCGCTTTATCAAGCAGATTGGTGTTCATGATGTTTTGTCGGTTGCCGGATATATCGTTTTTATGGTTGCCGGTGTGCTTATTGAGGGTGAATACGATATCGGAACCACCTATGTGGCAGTAGCAATTGCGGACATCTTCATATATGTAATGCTTCAAAACGAGATTATTGCTCAGGAGAAGCGTAATGTTCAGAAGTGGATGAAACGTTCAAGGACCGATGAACTTACCGGTGTTTACAATCGTTACGCCTATGAGTCGGATGTTAAACTGCTTGATGCTGACGGTATAAGAGACAATTTCGTGTATATTTCCGTGGACGTAAATGCTCTTAAAATTGTAAATGACACCTATGGACACAGCGCGGGAGACGAACTGATTGTGGGTGTTTCCGAGTGCCTATTAAACAGCTTTGGTGCGTACGGAAAGCTGTATCGTACCGGTGGTGATGAGTTTATCGCTCTGTTAAATATGGATGATGCACAGTTTGAAAAGGCAAAAAAACGCCTTGATGAGCTTACCGGAAGCTGGTCCGGTAAAAAGGTTAGCAGTCTGGCAATTTCCTGTGGCTATGTAAAGGGCTCAGAGGTTAAAGACATGTCGTTTAAGCAGATAGAGGATATTGCCGATAGGCGGATGTACGAGGCTAAGGACGAGTATTATCAGAGAACCGGCATAGAGAGAAGAACCGGGATTGAACGCAGAAAGAAATAGAATATTATTGTAAGCCTTTAAAGGCCGGGCAGAGAGTCCGGTCTTTATTTTTGATAAACTGTTGGTTACAATGTATTGGATTGTAAAATATCGGCTAATGTTAGTAAGGAGCTTGAATTGGTATGCTGATTAGTATTTCATATATTTTGATTGCCGGCATGGTGCTTGGATGGATATGCAAAAAAGTAAAATTTCCGGCACTGTTTGGCATGATTGTGGCAGGTATTGTATTGGGACCGCATGTCCTTAACCTGATTGATACGGGGATATTGGACATTTCCGCCGATATAAGGCGTATTGCACTGATTATCATTCTTATTCGTGCAGGGTTAAAGCTGTCGGTAGAGGATTTAAAAAAGGTGGGAAGACCGGCGATTCTTATGTGTTTTCTGCCCGCCTGCGTAGAAATGATTGGTATGATAATACTGGCACCGATTCTTCTTGGCATGTCTCTTTTGGATGCGGCAATTTTAGGAGCTGTAATCGGCGCCGTATCACCGGCGGTAATTGTTCCTAAAATGATTAAGCTGATTGATGAGGGCTACGGAACAGGGAAGGGTATTCCTCAGATGATCCTGGCAGGAGCTTCAGTGGACGATGTATTTGTAATAGTAATGTTTACAACATTTACCGGCCTTGCGCAGGGAAAAGAAGTGTCCTGGATTTCCTTTGTGAATATTCCCGTATCCATAGTAACCGGTATCTTAGCCGGGCTGATATGCGGCTTTCTGCTCTCGCTGTTTTTCTCAAAGGTTCATGTGCGTGATACGGTAAAAATGGCAGTTATCCTGTGTATTTCTTTTGCACTGGTTACGGTTGAAGATAAATTCGGAAGTATTGTGCCCTTTGCGGCTCTTATAGGTATTATGGCCCTTGGACTTGAAATAAGGAGAAAGAAGCAGGAGGTTTCTGTAAGATTATCCGCCCGATTTGATAAATTGTGGGTAGTTGCAGAGGTGTTCCTGTTTGTATTGGTGGGAGCTTCGGTTAATATCGAGAGTGCCATGGATACAGGAATTAAAGGTATAGTACTGGTGCTGCTGGTGCTGGTATTCCGTATGCTTGGTGTGTTCGTATGTCAGCTTGGTACCGCATTAAATGCAAAAGAAAGATTCTTTTGCATGCTGGCTTATACCCCAAAGGCCACCGTTCAGGCGGCTATTGGTGGATTGCCCCTTGCCATGGGACTGGGCTGTGGAGAAATTGTCCTTACCGTTTCGGTAATTGCAATATTGCTGACGGCACCATTGGGGGCTTTTTCAATAGATCTGACATACAAAAGGTTTCTTTTGAAGGAATAGGTACCTGTGGGTTTAGCATTCTTTACAAGAGAATTTATATAAAAATCCAAAAAAATCCAAAAAAAAATCATTTTGCTATAAAGTATTTTTAAACTCCGTCCGATATACAGTTTAGATAGGAGATATTGTCATCTTCTGTAAAATATCTTTATGACCGAAACGGATTTCGGGCTGCTTTCTCAAGGATGGAGAACACTTATTTCAAGGGGCGAGGTCCCTTCTCTTTTCGTGGTTTATTCTGAAAACATTCCCAAATCCCAATGATACTCGGTGCTTTTTAGGATTAATGTGGCGTACTACCATCATTAATAAAACCGGGGTGCTCTATCCTTGGGGCACCCCACCAAGAAAAGAAGTCGGTAAACGGAATTACCGAGGTGAGTGGAAAGGAGTCCAGTATGAAAATTGCCAGTAGCACTGTTGCAATGACATCGAATCACCAGGCATCTTCTTTTTCCTATAAGGAATCGGTAACGGTTGAGGCATCGGCAGCACAGGATAAGGTAGGGGCAATCCTTACCCTATCCAAAGAAGCCGGTGGAGCAAGCTACACTGACAGCATGCAAATGCTGGAAAAGAGGGAAAAGGAAGAGGCGGCCCAGCGAAAGAAGCAAGGCGAAGCAAAGTCATTGCAGGACATGCTCAAGAGAATGCGTACTGAAAAAAGCAATCAGTACGAAGGTAACGACGAGTTGGATTTGAATATCAAAATGATTCGTCGAATTCTTGCAGCACTAAGGGGCGAAGAAATCCCGGATGATTGTAAAATCAAACCGGAAAAATCAAATGTATGTGATTTTCGCTCCGCCCGATACCGAAGCATGGAGGAGTTTTCGATAAGCTCCGAAAAGTCTTTGTCAGTGGGAGTCAGCTTATCAGGCTCTATGACAAGCGGTTCGGGAACGGTATGGCAGAAAATAACTGCCACATCAGGTTTTAATGTAGAGTTTGAAGGCAGCACATTTGCATCGACAGGTGTTGTCAAAACTCAGGACGGAAGGAGTATTGATTTTAATATCGAGGTATCAATGTCCAGAGCCTTTATGAGTAAAGTCGATATTTTGGAGTCCCACGAATACATAAAAACAGATCCGTTGGTGATTAACCTTGACGGAAACATAGGAAAGGTTACGGATCAGAAGTTTTTATTTGACCTTGACTCTGATGGTCAAGAAGAGAAAATCTCCTTTGCAGGGGAGGGTTCCGGCTTTTTGGCACTGGACAAGAACGGTGACGGAAAGATTAACAACGGATCCGAATTGTTCGGCACCAAAAGCGGAGACGGCTTTAAGGATTTAGCCCAGTACGACATGGACGGTAACGGCTGGATCGACGAAAATGATGATATTTTTTCCAAGCTCAAGATATGGACCAAGGATGCAGGCGGGAAAGATTATTTAATCGATTTGAAGAAGGCCGATGTGGGTGCCATTTATTTAGGAAATGTTGATACTCAGTTTTCTCTTAAAAATGACGATAATTTATTAAACGGTGAAGTTAAAAAGACCGGAATATTCTTAAAGGAGAGCTCCGGCGTTGTGGGAACCATTAACCATATAGATTTGGCGGTATAATGAGTTCCTGTGTGGTAGATATGTGGAATGAGGGGTAAATATTAACCACGGAGGATTATGATATGAGTATGAATGTTAATACAGCTTATGAAAATACTTACGGCTACGAAACCGGTAAGGCCGATAAGGAAGTTAAGGGTAAGCAGGAAGAAAAGGCTTCAAAGAATGCTAAACAGGAAACTGCTTCCGGGGAAGTAGTGTATGAGCAGGGCAAGGAAGCAGAGAAGCCTGCCACTTATACTATTAACAAGATGAGCCCTGAAGAGAGAGCGAATATGGTTAAACAGCTTAAACTCGATTTTGACGCAAGGAAAAATCAGCTGTCTGAACTTGTAAGCAAAATTCTTTCCGGTCAGGCCGGTAAATTTAAACTGTCGGATGTTTTTTCTCCCCAAAACCTTGCCAATGTATCCAAAGAGGATATTTTAAAGGCAAAAGAAGATATCTCAGAGGACGGCTATTTCGGTGTAAAACAGACTTCCCAGAGAATGTTTGATTTTGCGGCTGCTCTTGCCGGTGATGATGTGGAGAAAATGAAGGAAATGCAGGCTGCAATGGAGAAGGGCTTCAAAATGGCCGAAAAAGCCTGGGGTGGTGAACTCCCTGAAATCTGTAAGGAAACAATGTCTGCAGCCAATAAGCTTTTTGATGATTACTATGCCTCAAAGAGTGTTTCCGAATAGTTTTTAAGCACTGCAGTTTATGCGGTAACAAATTAATAAGTTAATGAAAGGCGTGGCGAATAATAATTCGCCACGTTTTTTTACAATTAATAATCAATTTGAAATGTTACAATTGTTACAATAGTCCGTCAGGATTATTCTTTGTGAATACTGATAATAAAGTGCGAAGCAGTTTATTATTAATCATAGGTTATAGTTTTTAGGAGAAAGGATATCCCAATGAAAAAAGTACTGGTTACGGTTCCTTTTAGTGACGGGAAAAAGAATGAATTAAGGAACTTGAATAAAGACCTGGAATTCATATTTGCCGATGCAGGAACGGTGTCTGATGAGGATTTACGGTCGGTAAATGCACTGATTGGCAATGTGGATGTTAAATTACTGACTGACAAAGTCAATCTTGAATGGGTGCAGCTTAACAGCTCAGGAGCAGATGCCTATGCTGCAAAGGGAGCAGTACCTGAAAATACAGTTCTTACCTGCGCCACGGGAGCCTATGGCCTGGGAATATCCGAATATATGGTGGGTATGCTGCTTACCATGATGAAAAAGGTTCCCGGTTATCTTGAAAGTCAGAGGGCAGGACAGTGGCAGGATTTGGGACCGGTAGAAAGTCCTTATGGCAAAAGAATACTGCTGGTGGGCTGCGGAAATATCGGATTAGAGTTTGCAAAGCGAATGAAGGCATTTGGATGTACCCTGGTGGGAATCAGGCGCAGGGCTGATAACTGTCCCGCTGAACTGGACCGGGTATACGGTCAGGACCGGTTAATGGAGCAGGTGTCAAAAGCGGATGTAATTGCATTAAGCCTTCCCGGTACAAAAGACAGTTTTCATATGTTTAACAAAGATGTTTTGCTTGCCTGCAAAGAGGGAGCATATCTTATGAATGTGGGTCGCGGAAATGTAATTGATACAAAGGCTTTGCTTGACAAAGAAGTATATGAAAATTTTGCGGGAATATGGCTTGATGTGTGTGAGACCGAGCCTCTTCCCAAGGAAGATCCCCTGTATTATGTTCCGGGGCTTTTACTGACGCCACATATAACAGGAGGATTTCATTTGACCAAGACAGTCGATAATATATTTGATATCTGCGCTGCCAATTTATTGGCTTGGTGTGGTGACGGGGAATATAAGCATATAGTTGACAGAGAGGCCGGTTACAGCCTCAGATAATTTCTGAGTGGGAGAAAAGGCGCAAATTTTAAAGCCCGGGAGGTTACAGATGG
>JAZUJC010000150.1:0-3946 GCA_045642625.1 Lachnospiraceae bacterium | reverse complement strand
GCAGCTCTTTGGCAGAACCGGTGTAAAGTACGAATATGCCGATGCGCCCTTTGATTATTATTTAACGGCTGCTCATTATGTGGGTCTGCCGGTAGCCCTGATTTACGGGCTGGTGGGAATTATTATTCTTGTCTTGTGCTGGGGGCTTTACAAAAAACGTCGAAGTGAAATGTCCTCGGAAATGCTGGCCCATAATGCAATGAAGCCTGTTCTTTTATACGGGTTCGGCTTTGTGTGCACCCTCCAGGGAGCGAGGATTATGTATGGCATGTTTGTTGCTTTTTATACCTCGGTGTACAGCCTGGTGCCCATGATGATAATGGTTATTGTCTGTGGGGCAATCAGTTTCTTTGTGGGCAGTATGATTATTAACAGGGATGTGCATGTGTTTGAAAAGAAATACTACACCCGTTTTATGGGATTTACCGTTTTTTTGGCGGCATTTACATTCCTTGTTTCAATGGATATTTTCGGAATCGAAAAGAAGATTCCCGCCTGCGCCGAAATTGCCCAAATCGATGTAAATATTAACGGAAATCAGTTTTCGATATATGCAGAGGACGCACTGTTTGATATGACAACCGACCTGCACAGGGAAGTTATTGAACATGGCCCCGGCAGGGAAATGCGGGGCGCCGAAATGAATGAGGCATGGTACGGGGATGTTTGCATAGACTACACGAGGACGGACGGTACCAGGTTAAGAAGAGAGTATAATTTCCCGATTTATGAAGCCAATCTTGGTGATAAGGACTCAATAGAAAGTAAGATTGTCGAATATATTAACCTTGAGCCTATTCGGGAGAAACTTTTCTTTATAAACGGAGAATGTAATATTGAGTCTATCGGTATTGATATATCCACCGTCGACGGATATGTCAGTAAAACACTTGATCCAAGCCGTTTCCAGGGCTTTATCGATGCCTTATACAACGATTTGCGTGAAAAGAATATTTCTGAAAACACGCTGTTTTCGGAGTACTGGGACGACCAGAACACTTATGTATATATAGATGGTACAGTAAAGAAAAAGAATCCTTCCAACGCGTACTATGATGACTACAGATGGACTAATTTCAGCCTGAAAAAAGAAATGATTCATACCGTAGAGTATTTGCAAAAAGAATGCGGCATAGAGATTGGAGAAATAAACTAGAATAAATAATTAATAGGGCTTGGGCAGTTTATCGGAATTCCTTGATAAAAATTGCCTGAGCCTTTAATATTTTAAGTATGAAAAAGAAAATATTAGGCTTTTCACTTTGTGTGCTGGTGGTTGCTGCCGGATTATATTTTATTAAGGCGGCAGGATTAAGCGGTGGAAGTGGTAAAAATGCAAATGATATAGTAAGCGGGATGCCGGGAGATAACGCACAGTCCGGTGATGAGATTGTTTCACCCGGAGATGAGAACGTTCTGTCCGGCGAGCAGCAGGATAAGCCGGAAATATTACCCGGGGATGCTCAGGACAGCAATGCATCCGGTGATAAAAAAGACGGCGACAACGGAACTGAGGAGGCTGAAACCGGAGGTACAGGTAATTCTGATTTGCCAAAGGGTTCAGCTATAACAAATATTACAAGGGAAGAAAAAGAAATGCTTGAAAATATGACATTGCGAGAAAAGGTTGGTCAGCTTTTTATTATAAGGCCTGAAAGCCTGGTAACCGAGTACAGAGGTTACGAAACAGAACTGACCGATGATATGAGAGAAGTGTTTGACAGGTATCCCTGCGGTGGAATTGCATTGTTTGAAAAGAATATTACCGGTGAAGAGCAGATAATGAAATTTACTGCCGATATTAATTCTCTTAAATATAATCCTCTTGTATGTATAGACGAGGAAGGCGGCAAGGTATCCAGAATTTCTCACAATCCCAACATGCCGATAGATGAAATCCCGGATATGCAGGATATTGCAGCCACCAACGATGCCTACGAGGCGTATAAGGTGGGTGACAATATCGGAAGCTACCTAAGTAAATACGGCTTTGATGTGGATTTTGCACCGGTGGCCGACGTTAACACAAATCCTGATAATCCAATTATTGGTGTAAGGGCCTTTGGTGATGATCCGGTTACGGCGGGGGCTATGGTGGCAGCAGTAGTAGATGGCTTACATAACAATAAAATTGCAGGCTGCCTTAAGCACTATCCGGGCCACGGTGATACTAAGACCGATACCCACCTTGGATATGCCGAAACAATGAAGACCTGGGATGAAATCAAAAACTGCGAAATGGTTCCATTTATTGCAGGTATGAATGCAAATGCAGATATGATAATGGTGGCCCATATTGCGGCACCCAATGTTACCGGAAACGATGAACCGGCCACTCTTTCTTATACACTTATAACCGAAAAGCTCCGTAATGAGCTTCGCTATCAGGGCGTTATTATTACCGATGCCATTGAAATGAAGGCTATTACAGATCTTTATACCTCGGGAGAGGCTTCGGTTAAGTGTCTGCAGGCCGGTGCAGATATTGTTCTTATGCCCGCAGATTACAGGGAGGCCTTCGATGCCGTTGTCAAGGCAGTGGAAGACGGTGTTTTAACCGAAGAGCGCATCAACGAAAGCCTTATTCGCGTGCTGAGGCTTAAGGCAAAATGTGCCAATTAGTTTATTTTGCTTAAAACAAATAATAATGCTTAACCGGATTAACCCACTGTTAAGTAAAATGAGTTATAATCCCTTTGTGTGCATCGGCATACAGCATTAAATGGTTTATTGATATAAAAGTGAGGATAAATATGTTTGCAACATTACTACCCCTTTTTGATGAAAATATGGCAGTTAAAGCCTTTTCGCTTTTTGCTCAAAAGGATAATTTCCTGTTAAATCCCTTTTTGTTTGGTACGGGTGTCAATACCGGTATCGGCCAGATTGACGGCCTTGAGGTAATAGAGAGTACGGGTATTAATACCCTTTCACCCAATGCGGATATTTTTGTGCCTGTAAATTCCATTTCTCTTTTCGCGGATATTGAGTCTCAGTGCAGCGCACCTGCAAACAGGATAGTTATTCTTGTTGATAACAGCATTAAGCCCGAAGAACCTTTTATTAAGCGTATCAATACACTTAAAAGTGAAGGCTACAGGATTGCAATAAGAAAGCTGTTTGTTTCCGATTTTGAAGCCTACAGAAATATCCTTGGGCTGATGGATTTTGTTCTTTTGGATTACAGGCGAATTGACATATCAAAGGCAAAGATTTATTTTTCAAATCTTTACCCCAATGTTAAACTTGTAGCCTGCAACGTAAACAGTAAGGAAGTGTTTGATAATCTTAAAACCGACGGGGGTTATTCCCTTTACGAAGGAGATTTCTACCGTCTGCCGGTTGCAAAGGGTGATGTGGAGATTGCACCGGTTAAGGCTACTCTGGTGGAACTTCTGAATGTTGTCAACAATCCCGATTTTAACCTTGATGAAGCTGCAGATATTATCGGCCGCGATACTTCCCTGGTATTATCACTGCTTAAAATGGTTAATAAAATGACTGTAAACGGTGGAATTACCACTATACGACATGCTGCGGCAATGCTTGGACAGAAAGAATTAAAGCGCTGGATTAATACAGCGGTTACGGATAAGCTTTGCGAAGATAAGCCTACCGAAATTATGAGACTTTCTTTGTTAAGGGCTAAATTCGCCGAAAACCTTGCAGGTATTTTTTGCCTGGCAATGCAGTCATCGGAGCTGTTCCTTACAGGTCTTTTCTCGGTTCTTGATATTATTTTAAACAAGCCCATGAGCGAGGCACTTATTATGGTAAGGGTATCAAAGAACATAGAGGATGCGCTGCTTAACCAAAGCGGACCCTTCGCCGAAGTTCTTGAGTTTGTCAAGGATTATGAGGTGGCAGACTGGACTGAGGTATCACGCCGCATGGTTATCGGCAATATTGATATGGACAGGGTTTATGACTGCTATCTGGATGCGCT
>JAZUJC010000149.1:0-2902 GCA_045642625.1 Lachnospiraceae bacterium | reverse complement strand
TTTGTCATATTTTGTTGCTGCTGCAATCTCGGCGTTTATTATGGCCTCGGTAATTCTTTCTGTTGGTATCGGAGTCCTCTCCATGTCAGGGAAGCTTTATATCGGAGCCCGGCGTCTTTTAATGGCTTACGGAGTAATCTTCCTGGGGGCCGTATCCGCAACCGCATTTTTTATGATTGTTATTCTTTGCTTTAAGACTACCTCGGCAAGCGGTGCTTTTTTTGGTATTTTGTCAGCGGCTTCGGGTTTCGTTATCGGTGCGTTTGTTCCGATTTCACAGTTCAGTTCACCGGTTCAGACTGTTTGTAATGTTTTTCCGGCCAGCCATGTAACTGTATTGTTCAGAAATTCGTTAATGAACGGAATTCTTGATAAAATTAACGGTGATCTCGGCGGGGTTGATAACGGACTGTTTCGAAATACCGTAAAGGATATCTTTTCTTTTAATGCCCATCTGTTTGATAAGGCATTTGATATTAATCAGATGGTGATTTACATTCTTTTGTTTACGCTGGCATCGATTTTTGTAATGATTGCGGTATTTTCAAAAACCTATAAGAAAAAATAGTGTTAACAGAAGCTCTATTTTGTTGACTTTATTACACATATATCAGAAAATAACAAGTGGCGACAAACTGCGCAGGTAAGAACCTTAGCAAATATATTTGTCGCCACGGATTATTATGACATTCAATTCACAGGAATTTTTAATTTTCTTTCCAATAGTGGTAATTCTATATTATATTATCCCGGCAAAGGCAAAGCGCTTTTGGCTTTTGATTGCCAGCTATTATTTTTATATGAGCTGGAATGCCAAGTATGCTGTTTTAATCGCCACATCAACCCTCATAACATATCTGTCGGGCCTTATGCTTGATAAGGCGCAAAAGAATATAACCCGAAAATGGATTGTGGCCGGAAGCTTTATCACTAATCTTGGTATTTTGGTATTCTTTAAGTATTTTACTTTCCTGCTTGGCAACCTTAATAAGGTTTTGGGGCTTTTTGGAGGTGCAAGTATTTCAAATCCCTTCAGTCTGGTGTTGCCGGTAGGTATCTCTTTCTATACATTCCAAGCATTAAGCTATACCGTGGATGTTTATCGTAAGGATATAAAGGCAGAGAAGAACATCGTAAGCTATGCGCTCTTTGTTTCCTTCTTTCCCCAGCTGGTGGCAGGCCCCATTGAGAGAAGTAAGAACCTGTTAAGCCAGATACAGTTAATCCCCGAAAAAAGAAAATTTAACTATGATAAGTTTGTTTCAGGCTTTGGACTGATGTGTTTTGGATTGTTTACCAAGATGGTTATTGCCGACAGGCTCAGTATATTTGTTGACGGTGTGTACAATAACCTGCATGTGGCAGGCTTTGCCGAGACTGTGGCGGCGGCGGTTGGGTTCTCAATTCAGATTTACTGTGATTTCGGTGGATACTCCATGATAGCAATCGGCGCCGCGAATGTTATGGGCTTTGACTTGTGTGAAAACTTTAATGCTCCTTATTTTGCGGACAGTATTGCAGATTTTTGGCACAGATGGCACATTTCACTCAGCAGCTGGTTTAAGGATTATCTGTATATTCCCCTTGGTGGAAACCGATGCTCCAGGGTCAGAAAATATTTTAATCTGATGGTTACTTTTTTAGTGAGCGGTCTCTGGCACGGTGCTAATTGGACCTTTGTTTTGTGGGGAGGCATACATGGCCTTTATCAGATTGTAGGCGATTTATTAAAACCGGTAAAAGCTAAGGTTAACAAGCTTCTAGGAACGGATACCACCGTGTTTAGCTATCGGTTTGGAAGAATTGTGGTTACATTTATACTTACGACCCTGGCCTGGGTACCCTTTAGGGCTGCTGATTTTTCCGAAATGCTTAGATTTTTTAAGGATATGTTTACAAGACCGAATTTTTGGGCATTTTTTGACGGAACCCTGTTTAATTACGGAATAACAAGGCCGGAAGCCAGCATTTTGTTTGTTGGTCTTTTGGTTCTTTTGATAGTGGATCTTTTAAAATACACCAAAAAGATTTCAATCGGAGATTTTTTGGTAAAGCAGAATTTGTGGTTTAGATGGGTAATCCTTATTTTACTGATAGCTGCTTGCGTTGTTTATGGACAGTATGGAATCGACTTTGATTCCTCCCAGTTTATTTATTTCCAGTTTTAATAGGGTATGAAAAGTTACCTGTTAACAGTTTGTGGGGGATAAATATTCTAAAACGAATGTTATCAGGTTTTTATTAGGGAATAGGCGTTTTTTCCTTGATTATTTTTAGACATTATTTTGTCGGAAAAGGATTATGATGATTAAGAAAGTTATTAAGTGTGTGGGCTTTTTACTGGTCACCATACTGACACTTAATTACATATACGGTGTATTGGAGTTAAAGGATACAAACGGTGGAGAGCAAGAAATTTATTCTGTTGTCAGACAGCTTGGAAATACACCTAAAAATACTGTTGATGTTCTTTTTATGGGAACCAGTCACTGTTATAATTCGGTTTATCCTGCCGTAATGTGGGACGAATACGGTATATCGGCATTTGACCTGGCGATTACTTCGCAGCCTAAGTTTTGTACGTATTACTATTTGCGGGAGGTACTGAAGACGCAGTCTCCCAAAGTGGTTTGTGTAGAGGTATTTAACCTTGCAACGGAAGGCGTGGAAGATGAAGGGGAAGGTGTCATTTACCGCAACTATCTGGGGCTCAATTCTGTCAGAGATTCCTACAATCTTATGAAAGATTACGGGGAGCAGAAGAAGGGAAATTATATATTGAAATGGCCCATAGTTCATACCCGTTACAGGGAGCTTTCAAAAAATGATTTCATTGAAAGCAATGCTGATAAATACGGTCGTGGTGCCGAATTTCGTATGGGAGAAACCGGCGGATATTTCA
>JAZUJC010000148.1:0-11509 GCA_045642625.1 Lachnospiraceae bacterium | reverse complement strand
CACCGCCATATGTATGGTAAATTCAGAACCTTTTATCAGTGAGTTGGTCCTAAGCCCCTTGGAATCCGTAATATAAAACTCTTTAATTAACGCATCCTTTGAACCGTATTCAAGAGCATCCGGATTGTCACCGTTTTCAAGCTCTCCAAGTTCAAGGGCGGCATTTTCTTTTTCATGAGCAAACTGTCCTACCAAAACCTGCTTATACAGATCTATCATGTCCTTGGGCGAGCCTTCCGAAAGCTTCTCACCTTTATTTAACACTACAACCCTGTCACAGTATTTGGCTATTGAGCTAAGATCGTGGGAAACAAAAAGAATTGTCTTTCCCATAGCTTTAAACTCTTCAAATTTGTGATAGCACTTTGACTGGAAAAATACATCGCCTACGCTCAATGCTTCATCGACTATTAAAATCTCAGGGTCAATATTAATTGCAACCGCAAAGGCCAGCCTTACGAACATACCGCTTGAATAGGTTTTTACAGGCTGGTAAATATAATCACCGATATCTGCAAAAGAAAGAATATCATCAAGCCTTTTATCGATTTCTTTCTTCGAAAAGCCCATCATTGTACCATTCAGATATATGTTCTCTATACCGTTGTACTCCTGGTTAAAGCCCGCTCCCAGCTCCAAAAGAGCCGATATACGGCCATTAACCGATACACTTCCCTCTGTAGGATTAAGAACGCCGGTAATTATCTTAAGTATTGTGGATTTACCGGAACCGTTTGTTCCGATAATACCGATTGTTTCTCCCTTGTATATTTCCAGGTTCACACCCTTAAGAGCATAATGCTCCTTGTAGTTGTTTTTCTTTAATCCAAAGGCATCCCAAAGGCGGTCAGAGGGCTTATTATAAAGCTTGTACATCTTTTTTAAACCGTTTATGGAAATTACCGTTTCTCTATTCAATTTATTTTCACCGGATATATTGTTGTTTTCTGACATGTTTTCCTCTTATAAAACATCGGCAAAATGGGGCTTAAGCTTTTTAAATATTGTCCTTCCAATGATAAAGAACACGACTACAAAGCCCCAGAAATACAGGGTATACTGCCAGTCCTCGAAGAACCATGCAGTTTTACACAGAGAGGCTCTGTAACCATTCACTATATAACAAATCGGATTTAATTTAATAATAAACTGCGCTGTTGGGCCAAGCTTACCCACATTCCACAGAATGGGGGTTGCCCACATACCGATTTGCAAAAGAATCTGTATTATTTGCGATAAATCCTTAAAGAACACCACTATGGCTCCTGTGGTGTAGCACAGAGCCAGCACCAGTATAAACATACAGAAGCTATAGTATATAAGCTGTATGGTGTAGAGGCTGGGATAATAACCGTATACGCATCCCACTATCAGCAGAACCACCGCGAAAAATGCATGAATAAATGTTGCTGCAATTATTTTAATAATAGGCAAAATATCAATATTAAATACAACCTTCTTAACAAGATAACTGTATTCGGTTAACGCCTGTGTTCCGTGATTTAAGCTTTCCGAAAAATAGAACCATGGCACCAGACCGGCTGTTAAAAACAATACATAGGGAATGGGCACATCCCCTGCCATAGCTTCCGAACGGGATTGAAATATTTTATCAAAGACAATGTAATACATTAATACGGTGACTACAGGCTGAACCATTGCCCATATTGCACCCAAATAAGAGCCTGCATAACGCTTTTTAAAATCGTTTTTTGACAGGCTCCATATTAATGATCGGTTTTTTATTACTTCTCCGATCAGTGTACTCTTTTTAGTTGTTTTTGCGTTTTTCTTCGACATAGGAAGTTAATCCGCCCCATTTAGTATCTTTTTCTGACATAACAAGTGAAAGTCCCGGTTCTATAGGCCATTCAATTCCTATCTCAGGATCATTGTACAAAATTCCGCCTTCATCATTGGGATGATAAAAATCGGAACACTTATATACAAACTCTGCATAATCGGATAATACTAAAAATCCGTGGGCAAAACCCTTAGGAATAAAAAACTGCTTTTTATTCTCAGCACTTAATTCTACACCAAACCATTTTCCGAAGGTCTTGGAGCCTTCTCTAAGGTCAACGGCCACATCAAATACTGCTCCGTTAATAACTCGCACCAGCTTGTCCTGAGGGAATTCCTTCTGGAAATGAAGCCCTCTAAGCACACCTTTTTTCGAAGCAGACTGATTATCCTGAACAAAAGTAACATCAATTCCTATCTCTTCGAAGTCCTTTTGCTGATAGGTCTCCATAAAGTAACCTCTCTCATCGGGAAATACCCTGGGAGTTACTACCTTTATTCCTTCAATTTCACATGTTTCAACAGTTAATTTTCCCATATTAATCCTATATTATGCTATCTCACCTGTTTATATTTAGCGTTCCTTCAAGAACCCGGGAACTCTACAGATGAACTATTATCACTTTGCAATTGAACCGACCGAAAGAGCAATTTCAAAATTTAGTTATCAGGCTGTTCTCTTTTTATCTGGCCGTCCTCTTCTTCGGCTTTGTTTTTAGATGAATCGTTGCCGGAAACTGCCTTATCTGCGTTTGCTTCATTATCGGAAACCGAATTTCCCGATATATCGTTGCCGGATATACTGTTTCCCGATACATCATTTCCTGACAAATCGTTACCTGACGCATCTCCACCTGATACAGTTTCGGAATTGGTACCGGTTATATCGGCAAAGAAAAACGGATCTTTTTTCCAGGCTGACAAGTCATCGCCTACCTGCTGACCGTCAAAAAACAATTTTCCCGAATATATCGAAGAATCGACGGTTTCTTCAACCGTTTCTTCAACAGATACCACGGAAGCTTTATTATTCATTTTCCTTGTAATGTTCTTTCTATTACCAATCATAACGATTGTTAAAATCAAAAGAACACACAGGGATGCTACCAACAGCATTCGCTGCTTTGTATTAGAGTCCATTAGCTACCTCGGTAAGATATTTACCGTAATTGGTCTTCATAAGAGGCTCAGCAAGCTTAAGAAGCTGTTCCTTATCAATAAAGCCTCTCTTATAAGCAATCTCTTCAATACATGAAATATATAAGCCCTGACGCTTTTGGAATGTGGCAACAAAGTTGGCTGCATCCAAAAGTGAATCATGAGAACCGGTATCTAGCCATGCAAAGCCTCTTCCCAAAGTCTCAACCTGTAAGGTGCCTCTGCTTAAATATTCATTATTGATACTGGTAATCTCAATTTCACCGCGCGCACTGGGTTTAACATTCTTAGCAATGTCAACTACGTCGTTGTCATAGAAATATAATCCGGGAACTGCGTAGTTGCTCTTGGGATTTGCGGGCTTCTCCTCTATGGAAAGTGCTTTTCCGTTACTGTCAAATTCAACAACGCCATACTCTCTGGGGTCCCTTACATAGTAACCAAAGATAGTTGCTCCGGGCTGTTCCTCGCTTCTTTGTGCTGCCGCCTTCAAAACCTTTGAAAAGCTCTGACCGTAAAAAATATTATCTCCAAGCACAAGTGCCACAGCATCATTGCCAATAAAGTCGGCTCCGATAATAAAGGCATCCGCAAGACCTCTGGGATATTCCTGAACCGCGTAAGAGAAACTCATGCCAAGCTGGTTTCCGTCTCCGAAAAGTTCCTTAAAAACAGGTAAATCTCTTGGAGTGGAAATAATCAAAACTTCTTTTATACCTGCCAGCATCAGTGTTGACAAGGGATAATAAATCATGGGCTTGTCATAAACCGGCATAATCTGTTTTGAAATAGCTTTTGTTAAGGGATATAATCTTGTTCCGGATCCGCCGGCAAGGATGATACCTTTCATTTATCAAGTCTCCTTTTAGGTATATGATAAGCGATTGTAAGCTCGCTTCACAAATTCTTTTAAACAGTATACATCTGAGCGTAATAATTTAAATAATCACCGCTTGTAACATTCTTCATCCAGTCTTCATGTTCAAAATACCATTTAATTGTAAGCTTAATGCCATCCTTGAACATTGTCTCAGGCTCCCAGCCTATCTCGGATTTAATCTTATCGGGAGCAATCGCATAACGTCTGTCATGACCCTTTCTGTCTTCTACGTAAGTAATTAAATCTTCGTTGATATGTGCCTTTCTGGGGTCTGAATCGGGAAGCATCTCCCTTAAGGTCTCAAGGATAATCTTAATGATCTCAATGTTCTGCTTTTCATTGTGTCCGCCTACATTGTAGGTTTCAAAAAGACGACCTTTATTAATAACCATATCGATTGCCTTTGCATGGTCCATTACATAAAGCCAGTCTCTGACATTCTTACCATCACCATATACGGGAAGTTTCTTTCCGTTAAGGGCATTGTTGATAATAAGGGGAATAAGCTTTTCAGGGAACTGATAAGGACCGTAATTGTTGGAACAGTTAGTAATGTTTGCAGGGAACTTATAAGTATCCATATATGCCTTTACAAGCATATCAGAGCTTGCCTTTGAAGCCGAATAAGGGCTGTGAGGTGAGTAGGGTGTGGTTTCATAGAAATATCCGCCATCCTCTTCAAGAGAGCCGTATACCTCGTCTGTAGATACATGAAGGAATCTCTTTCCTTCAATAAATGAACCGTCAGCCTTTTCCCATGCGGCCTTGGCATTGTTAAGCATTACAAGAGTACCAAGTACGTTGGTCTTAACAAATACTTCGGGATTTCTGATTGAACGGTCAACATGTGATTCAGCAGCAAAGTGTACAACCACATCTATATCGTTCTTTGTAAAGATTTCTTCGATAGCTGCACTATCGGTGATATCAGCTCTTACAAAAGAATAATTTCCTCGATTTTCAACATCCTTTAAGTTTTCAAGGTTACCTGCATAAGTAAGCTTGTCCACATTAATAATGCGAATGTCATCACCATATTTTTCAAACATATAGTGAATAAAATTGGAGCCGATAAATCCGGCGCCTCCGGTTACAAGATAAGTTCTCATCTTTTCTTTTCCTCTCGTGAAATATGATTAATCAAAATCCAAATATCAGATAAAATGAACAGGCTTTCTCCCCGAACTATTAGGCGGGGAGAAGCTATCATTCTTAGTAGGTGCGGTTGGCCGACCGCAAAGATATATGTCATACATCTTTGCAAATAATACAACACCCTCTTTAACATAAAGTGACTAAATAATTATGACTTTCTTAATTAGTAACCCAAATAACTTAAGTTGAAATCCACATCACCGCTGATACCGCTCAAGGATCCCTTGGAGCTGTACTGCCACAAATCATATCTTGTGGTGGTATATGTTACGGTGGAATTGTACTGAGCCAGCCAAATCTTATAGGCTGTAAGCCGTGAAGTATTTATCTTGCTGTTAAACCAGGTCTTATTTGCATAAACACCTGCTGTATATCCGCTATTGGTAATAGTCTGGCAGAAAGCCTTTATTACAGCAGTTCTCTGAGCTGCGCTAAGGTTTTCGGCACGTGCACCGGCACCGGCACTTTCCACATCCAGGAAAATAGGATATGAAATCTTGTAGCCGCTAATCTGTCCAAGCACCATTGACGCCTCTTCTATGGCTTCAACCTCATTGGTGGCCTGGGTAAAGAAGTATACGCCTACCTTAATACCTGCAGCAGTTGCATTCTTAATGTTTGTGGTAAACTTGGCATCCTCGATAAGGCCGCCGGCAGTTGAACCTCTGAAGCCCGATCTGATGATTGCAAAAGAAACACCCGACTTAGCCACACTGTTCCAGTCGATTGTACCGTTCCATTTGGAAACGTCTATACCGAATGTTCCGTTTGAGGAAACCAGAGAACCGTCGCTTGCAAAATTATACTTTGTTCCGAGGATAACCTGCTCACCGGTAACTGCCTTACCATTCTTGTCGTAGTAGTAGGTTTTTCCGTTAATGGTCCACCAGCCCATAAGCTTATACTTAACCTCTGAAGGCTTGTAAAGCTTAGCTCCGGTATAGTAGTCGGCATATTTAGCCTCTACATATTTTTTGCCGGCTGCATCATAAACATAAAGCTGATTGCCGTCAGCATCCTTAAGAAGGCTTACAGTATTTTTGCTGGGATGCAAAATAACGGTAACCTCACATACAGCCTTGGCATTTTTATATTCTTTGCTTGCACAGGTAATTGTTGCTTTACCTTCTCTTAATGGAGTAAGCACTCCCTTATCGCTTACGGTAACAACATTCTCATCCGAAGATGTCCATATTACCGAGGAATCCTTGGAGGTTCCGGTTACGGTTGCCACCAGGGTAACTGTTTCTTTGTCACCCACAAAAACAGTTTTCTTTGCCACATTAAGTGCAACGGTTATTTTTGATTCGGAAACTTCAATTGAGAAAGAAACCGACTTTGTAGTCATATTGGTGGCAGAACATGTAACCGTAATGGTTGCGGTTCCTTTTGCCACTGCCTTAATCAGTCCGTTGTTGTCTACGGTTGCGATTTTTGTGTCGCTTGACGCATAGGTCAGAGTGTACTGGCTTATGGCACTTCCGGTTTTATCCTTTGCTACGATTGTGCAATTACCGGGAATATCAAAGGTTGAGCCGGGATACAGGGTTCCTGCACTTCCTTCAATGCTCAGACTTGAATTGTCTGTAACCGGATTAACTGTAATATCAACCTCAGCCGAACCGCCTGTGCTGTCGGCGAAAGTAACACTGACTTTAACCTTTCCGGTTGCCGCAGAAGCTACATTCGCAGCCTTAATCTTAGCCTTTGTAGGATCACCGGCATCCTGAGTAACGGTAAATGCGGCATCATTGGTTCCCGACCAGACAATGCTGCTGTAAGAACCGGTAACAGACACCGTAGCCTCAACCTCATCACCTGCGTTAATTGAGGTCGGAACAGTAATTCCGTTTACACTGTATGTAGGTACTTCTCCACCTGATACATCGCTGTCAAGCTTTTTAAAATATGTATTTCCGGAAGCACCCTTCTCAGTATACTGAGCAATAGGATCCGGAATTTTATTCTTGGGAACCTCTGCAAAGCCCGATTCATCCGTTAACGGAACCTTGGCAGACATTACATATTCAACAGTATCTTCAAGCTTGGCTTCAACTACTGTCTCAGACACCTTGGTATCTTCTTTTTTAACATCTACCTGAGACTCTGATTTAATTTCGTTGGATACATCAACCTTGGCATAAGAAATCTGGCTCTTAACATCAATGCTTTCCTTGGTGTCATTAAAGCAATACATGTTTTCAAAGCCGTCAAGGCTCACCATTCTGACGGTGTATTTTCCACCCGCCATATTTTCAAGATAAATGATACCGTCCTTATCCTCGTCGGTATATATCTTCGAAACACCCTTATCGTCGGTCACCTCGGCCTGGAAGGGCACGTTGGCCACCAGCTTATTGTGCTTATTTACAAACTTAATCTTTAAATCCTTAAGAATTGAGGTAAGGGCAAGATTTACATTAATAAGGCCGGTTTCTTCGTCAACCTCGCTGTACTGGAAATTTTCAGAGGCTTCGTAAAGATCTGTTAAGCGCGCTGCTTCCCTTCCGAATACATTGTTTATACCCTCTTCACCGATTACATTAAGCAAAAGAATGTTATTACCGAGTTCTCCCATATTGGGACCCGCGGTATCATTCTGAGGCTTTCTTACCAGGAAGATGACTCCTATAATGATTGCAAATACTGCAATCAAACCACCCATAATATAAGTGAGCTTTTTGGTTAAATCACCTTTGAAAATATTAACAACATCTTCTTCATCTTCATCATATTCAAAGCCGTCATCGGATGAAGGGCTCTCACCGTCCGAATCATATTCATCGTACTCCTCGGATTCATACTCCCCGTCGTATTCACCTGACTCATACTCCCCGTCGTAACCATCAATATCACCGGAAACAGGGCTGTACATTACGGTGTCATCTACATCTCCTGCTTCAAGTTCAAGCTCACCGTCATCAAATTTCACTTCGAAATTGTCATCCACAAAATCATCCGAGAAACCTTTTGCCCCTGAAACACCTGCATTATATGACTGTTCAGCCGCCAAAAGGGCTTCAAACTCTTCCTCATCCAAAAATATCTCTTCGGTATCCCCTGTAGGAACCGATTTTCTATTGTCAAATGCCATTTCTTTACCTCGAATTTATTTTCAAACGCTTTTTATTATCGTTTATCAAAACATAATAAACCGATGATATTTTACCAAAAATTATGAAAATTTACAAGTTTTGACAGGCTGTGTTAAAGCAATCTTCATAATTTTTGTGTGGATTTATATTGTATCTGTTTGTATAATATGAACATACTACAAAAAAGGAAAAAATTGATGATTAAACGAAACAGCACTGACGATAAAAAGCCTGAGTCCAAAGGCTCTTTAAAGGTTTTTGGCCGTTTAAAACACAAATTTAATATTCATCTCATAATGATTTTGCTGATGGTAGCGGTAGTTGCCTTTATCATCATCAAGCTGGTGATTTGGGACCATTCCGGAAGGAATGTGGTCATGGAGGAAGTCGAAGAAGGTGCCTACGACTACGAAAACCTTGATGTGGTTTTCTATGTTGATCAGGATATTCTTGAGCAGCACGGTTCCGACGATATTAACACAATCCTTTGTATAGGCAACGAATTCTTGACTCAAAAGCCCTATTTAGTTCCATCCATCGGCGAAAGAATATCAGAGGTTCCCGATGTTGAAACCATTCTTTTGGCTGCACCCGGAACCAGGGTAACCGATAGCCAAAATGCTTACAATAATAACAATATTACCTACTGGCAGGCAGGAAATCTTTACGACATAGTATACGCACTATGCAATCACGATTTCTCCCTCCAAAAAAAGTTGTCCGACACCGGAAATACCATCACAAAGGAATACTATAACACTCTAACCTCGGTGGATATGGACAAGGTGGACACTCTGCTTATTATGTATAATTCAGTGGACTACCGTGAAGTCGCCACTCTGTATAATCCCGACGATCCTCTAGATACTGCTTCCTATGAGGGTGCATTAAGGGCGTCGATAACTGCCATCCAGGACAGCTACCCTCACATACGAATTATCATTGCTTCTCCTTATATGCACTCGGTAATTGTAGGTAACAACGTTGAACCGGCCACCTTGGTAAACAACGGCATATGTAATCTTTCGGAATATGTCAATCGTCTGTATAATGTTTCAATGGAATATTGTGTATCATACATAGATAACTTCTATGGTGTTATTACAGAAAATAATATGAATGACTACGCTAATGTTGATACCTTATATGTACCCGGCATAAAGCTTATAAGCAAACACATAAACGAATATTTACAGCGAAAATATTAAAAAAATGGCGTACGAAAAATATTTTTCATACGCCATTTTTTATGCCTACTGTTTATTTTTTCTCATAATCTCTATGTTAATCAGCGTCTGTTCAAAATCCCGTCGGTTTTTATTTGCCATAGTGGAAAGAATCGTTCCGGCAAAAAATGACTGAAGAGCAATCATAAAAACAAATCCGCAGGTAATCAGCGTAGGGAACCTGGCCACAAGCCCCGTCTTAAAATAGTCAATCAAAACAGGCACAAAAAAGCCTACTGCAATTAATGACAGCACAAGAGAAATCATTCCAAAAAAAGCAAAAGGTTTATAGTTCTTAAACAGCTTAACGATTGTTTTGATTACCTTTAATCCGTCGCTGTAGGTTGAAAGCTTTGAAATACTTCCTTCAGGCCTGTCTCTGTACTCAACGATTACATTTCTGACATCCATATTGTTATATACTGCATGAATAGTCATTTCGGTTTCAATTTCAAAGCCTTTCGAAAGCACAGGGAAAGTCTTGGCAAAAGAATAACTGAAGGCTCTGTAGCCTGTCATAATATCCTTAATATTCGATTTAAACAGTTTATTTATGGAGAACCTTACAAAGCTGTTGCCAAAATTATGAAAAGGACGCTTGTTTTCCGTAAAATAGGTCGAAGAAAGCCTGTCACCCACTACCATATCAGCATTTTCTTCAAGTACCAGCCTTGTCATTTCAGGTGCAAACTCCAATGGATATGTATCATCACCGTCAATCATCACGTAACATTCTGCATCTATTTCGCGGAACATTCTTCTGATTACATTTCCTTTTCCCTGAAGATACTCATGGCGGACTACAGCCCCTGCTTCTCTTGCAATTTCAGCAGTTCTGTCCTTGGAATTGTTATCATAGACGTAAATGACTGCTTCCGGAAGATATTGTTTTGCATCCAAAACAACCTTCTTTATAGTCAGTTCTTCGTTATAGCAGGGTATTAATACAGCTATTTTATCCATATTTCTCCTTGCACTCCTATTGTTGATTAATTGGTTTTATTAATGTAATCAAGTCCAATGTTCGTCTCACTGTCAAGATACATATCATAATCACCAAAGCTTGTAACGTATACTAAATCATAATCCGCCAGACTCTCCGTAAACCTGGCATCCGAACGAATAATCAAATACGGTGTCCACCAGTCCCGAAGTTCATGAACCATCTCCGGAGTATTGATTACATCCTCGGAAAGCAGAGACTGAAGATAACTAAGCCCAGGATTCAGGCCCATCAGCGTTTCACGCCCGTAAGGCATCAATACAGTGGAAGAATACTGCCTTACATAGCTTACAAGCTCGTCGGGCACGGCTATTCTTATTTCTTTCCCTTCAACCTCGACCTCTTTGCATATATCCACAACTATATCGGGAACATGATACTCATTTTCGGCCCTTGAAAAGAATTCGCTTGAATATACATATTCACCGCAAATCACTATAAGCAGAACTGCACCCACAAAGGAAAGGGATCGAATCTTTTCGGAAAATTTATATATTACCTCTACTAAAGTATAACACACAACTATCCCTATCGGTAAAAGCCACAGAATGCGGTACAGTATTTCATAGTCACTTTTAAAGTATATGTACACATACCATATTGGCAAAAAGAAAAGAATCAGCACGTATATGGAATATTTCACAAAAATATCCTTAATGAAACGGTCCTTTGTACCGTAGCAAATAAACAGAAGGCTCGCCAAAAACAGGGTAACAATCAGACCTGTCCCCTGAAAAGCAACAAATGATTCAATTACGGCTTCAAAGCCCTTTGAAAACATTTCAAAAATCACTGTTATATTCCACCGCTTACTTGATTATATATATAGCCATGACAGCCAGGTTAATTATACCCGGAACCACCGGTAAAATACGGTCCTTCCAACCGGTCTTTTTCACAAAGGAATAGACAAAGATTCCAAACAGCACCAGCAGCACTACAAGATTGCCAAACACCGAAGTTAGCGCCGCTGAAATACAAACATCGAACAATAACAAAACATCCTGAAATTTAATATTCCATTTTTCCCGACTCACTATATCGGCCATCACAAAGAAAAGAATCGGAATAATAATATTTCCAAGAGCTTCTTTTCCCTGTCTTGTACGTGCCAGCATAAAGAACTCGGGTGAGTACATTGAATATCTGGAAAACATTACAAATACCGAAATCAGGCACAAAAACATAT
>JAZUJC010000147.1:0-2179 GCA_045642625.1 Lachnospiraceae bacterium | reverse complement strand
GTACCTGAAGTATCGCCCATGTTACCAAAGGCCATCATCTGTACGTTAACTGCGGTACCCCATGAATAAGGGATATCATTATCACGTCTATAAACATTAGCTCGAGGGTTATCCCATGAACGGAAAACGGCTTCAACCGCTCCGACTAACTGTTCCTTGGGATCTGAAGGGAAATCCTTACCGATCTTGGACTTGTACTCTTCCTTGAACTGATTTGCAAGAGTCTTAAGATCGTTGGCATCAAGCTCAACGTCCTGCTTAACACCCTTTTCAAGCTTCATTCTGTCGATAAGCTCTTCGAAGTATTTCTTACCTACTTCCATAACTACGTCTGAATACATCTGAATGAATCTTCTGTAGCAGTCCCAAGCCCAACGGGGATTTCCGGACTTTTCGGCAATAACATTAACAACATCTTCGTTAAGACCCAGGTTAAGGATTGTATCCATCATACCGGGCATTGATGCTCTCGCACCGGAACGAACGGAAACCAAAAGAGGATTTGTCTTATCACCGAACTTTTTGCCGGTAATCTCTTCCATCTTTGCGATGTATTCCATAATCTGTGCCATGATTTCGTCGTTAATCTTACGACCGTCTTCATAGTACTGTGTGCAGGCTTCGGTTGTAATGGTGAAGCCCTGAGGTACAGGTAAACCGAGGTTGGTCATCTCGGCAAGGTTGGCACCCTTACCTCCCAAAAGGTTACGCATGTCTGCTGAACCTTCTGTAAACAAGTAAACCCATTTTGCCATAAAAATTTCTCTCCCTTTCGATTATATAGAGTCAAGCTTAAGACACCCGGGGAGTCAGTCCGTGGTGTCAGCAAAAGAATTATACCACAAAAATGTCCGTGATGCACGCACTTTTTATCGAATTTACAGACAACTCCACCGCTAAAAAAACCTATAAATTCGGCATTTTTCCTTGCAAAAACATATATTTTAGGTAAAATAGTAAGGGTTAGTTAAAAATAAGTTTTAATCAAAAAGAAATAAGGAGCAACATATAATGATCGCAGCTAACAACGTTACTTACCGTGTAGGTAAGAAAGCGCTTTTTGAAGATGTAAACATTAAATTTACCGAGGGAAACTGTTACGGTCTTATCGGTGCCAACGGAGCCGGAAAGTCCACCTTCTTAAAGATTCTCTCAGGTGTACTTGAAACAACCAACGGTGATATCACCATTACCCCCGGCCAGCGTCTCTCCGTTTTGGAGCAGGACCACTTTAAGTATGACAGCAACGTGGTAATCGATACCGTTATGGCAGGCAATCAGCGTCTCTTCGATATTATGAAGGAAAAGGACGCAATATATGCAAAAGAAGATTTCACCGACGAGGACGGTATCCGCGCCAGCGAGCTTGAAGCCGAATTCGCCGAGATGGACGGTTGGGAAGCCGAATCCAATGCAGCCAGCCTCCTTAACGGTCTTGGAATCGATACCGAGTACCACTACTCTCTCGTGGGCGATTTGGACGGTAGTCAGAAGGTTAAGGTGCTTCTTGCAAGAGCCCTTTTCGGTAACCCTGACATCCTTCTTTTGGACGAGCCCACCAACCACCTGGATTTGGATGCCATCGCATGGCTTGAAGAATTCCTCATTAACTTTGAAAATACCGTAATCGTGGTAAGCCACGACCGTTATTTCTTAAATAAGGTTTGTACACACACCGCAGATATTGATTACGGCAAGATTCAGCTCTATGCCGGCAACTACGATTTCTGGTATGAGTCCAGTCAGCTTCTTGTTAAGCAGATGAAGGAAGCCAACAAAAAGAAAGAAGAAAAAATCAAGGAATTGCAGGAATTCATTTCACGATTCTCCGCAAACGCTTCCAAATCAAAGCAGGCTACTTCCCGTAAGCGTGCCCTTGAAAAGATTGAGCTCGATGATATTAAGCCCTCAAGCCGTAAATATCCTTACATCGACTTCAGACCCGACCGTGAAATCGGTAATGAGGTATTGGCTGTAGAGGGTATTTCAAAGACTATCAACGGTGAAAAGGTACTGGATAACATCTCCTTTATCCTCGGTCACAATGATAAGGTTGCTTTTGTAGGCAGCAACGAGCTGGCAAAAACCACTTTATTTAAAATTCTTGCCGGAGAAATGGAACCCGATGAAGGTTCCTACAAGTGGGGTGTAACCACTTCTTTGGCTTACTTCCCCAAGG
>JAZUJC010000146.1:0-3467 GCA_045642625.1 Lachnospiraceae bacterium | reverse complement strand
ACTTCATTAGACAAAAGAAGAAGCCCCTCAGAATCACGGTCAAGTCGGCCGGCGTAAGTCACACGCTGTTTGTACTTTACGGCATCCTTAACGGTAATATCGGCAAAAGGATCCCGCTCTGTACAGGTTACCCCCACCGGCTTATAATAAGCCAGTACTACGGTCTCAGTACTTGGGCTCACAAGGCGACTTCCTATTTTAACGCTGTCTCCTTCATATACCCTGGTACCGGGTTCTGCCACCTTTCCGTTTACGGTAACATTTCCCTTCTCAATAAGGCCATCAGCATCACGTCGGGAACATACTCCGCAGGATGCTATATATTTATTTAATCTTACTCCGTTATCTTCCATTTCTTTTCCCGCTACTTCTATTTAACGATTATTGCGTATTCAGCTTTTCCCCTAAAATAGGTAGTGTCCCATACTGCCTCAAACACATACAAATATCCCGATGAAATATCATCATCAAAGGTTATCGTAAACACGCCGCCATCATCATAATCAGGCTCCAGTGTTTCGTATTCATAATATTCTTTGTGCCTCTGAATTGCGCTTCGGATACCGAAATCGTTACCGCTAACGGCCGGATCATACAATTCAACAGGGAAGCGGTGTAAATATCCAATTGCATCGGGATCCTTTCCACCGGGGAAAGTTATTTTCAGACTACCTGCCTGCCCCACAACTATCTCATCGTCTATTACTCGGTCAATCGCAGGTTCATCCTTCAAATCCACACTTGACCACTCCTGTTCTGTAACCGCATATGCCCAATATACAATATCAGGCTCCACATCAAAAATCTGTGCATCACAAACCACATGCGCATTTAACGGATAAGCCAGTGTTTCATCGTTTATCGGCTTAAACTCCGGCTCGACCTTCACCTCACCTTTGCCGCATCCCATTAAACACAAGGCAGACAGCATAATAAAATATACTAATAACTTTCTCATTTTTCTCATACACCCAAATGTTCCCACATTTCGTATTATAAACAAAATGATATTACCATATTATGCCCAAATATACCACCCGCTTTATACTCTTAACAAAAAAAGCGATGTTCCAAATAGTGGAACACCGCCTTTCTTGACTCTATATAATCATTAAGCTGAATATTAGCAAACACCCTGTGCAAGCATAGCGTTAACAACCTTTTCGAAGCCTGCAATGTTAGCACCTGCAACATAGTTGCCTTCCATACCATACTTCTTTGAAGCATTGTCTGCTGCATGGAAGATAGATACCATGATATCCTGAAGCTTAGCATCAACTTCTTCGAAGGACCAGCTAAGTCTTTCAGAGTTCTGGCTCATTTCAAGACCTGAAGTAGCAACACCACCGGCGTTGGAAGCCTTACCGGGAGCAAACATTACACCATTTGCCTGGAAGTACTTTGTAGCTTCAATGGTAGTAGGCATGTTAGCACCTTCTGCAACTGCGATAACGCCGTTAGCAACAAGGTTCTTAGCATCTTCAAGATCAATAGTATTTTCACGTCCGCAAGGAAGTGCGATGTCAGCCTTTACTGTCCATACACCGTGATCCATTGCATCACCTTCAGCCTTAGCGGTATATTTTGCATTAGGTCTAACTTTGATATATTCTTCAAGGCTTGTTCTCTTAACTTCCTTGATATCCTGAAGAATTGTGTAATCAATTCCATCGGGATCGTAAATCCAGCCCTTACGGTCTGAACAAGCAAGAACCTTAACACCCATCTGATTTGCTTTCTGGATAGCATAGATAGCAACGTTACCTGAACCTGAAACTGTAGCTGTCATACCGTTAATATCCTTACCGTTGCAAGCAAGCATTTCCTTGGTGAAGTAAAGAAGACCATAACCTGTAGCTTCTGTTCTTGCTAAAGAACCGCCGAATGAAAGTCCCTTACCTGTAAGAACACCTTCATATACGTTCTTAAGTCTCTTATACTGACCAAACATATAACCGATTTCACGTCCGCCTGTACCAAGGTCACCTGCAGGAACGTCTGTGTCTGCACCAATGTGTCTGTAAAGCTCTGTCATAAAGTTCTGGCAGAATGACATGATTTCACGATCGCTCTTTCCCTTAGGATCGAAATCGCAACCACCTTTACCACCACCCATAGGAAGTGTTGTAAGAGAGTTTTTGAAAATCTGTTCAAAGCCAAGGAACTTAAGCATACCAAGAGTTACGCTCTTATCAAGACGAAGGCCTCCCTTGTAAGGTCCAATAGCTGAGTTAAACTGTACACGGTAACCGGTGTTAACCTGAACCTGACCGTTGTCATCAACCCAGGGAACACGGAAAATAATCTGACGTTCGGGCTCTACAAGTCTTTCAAGAATTGCTTCTTTTCTGTAAAGAGCTTCGTTAGCTTCGATAACGGGCTTTAAAGTATCGAAAACTTCAGTTACAGCCTGAATAAATAAAGGCTGGCTTGCGTGTTTTTCTTTAACACTTTCTAATACTTCATCTAAATATGACATTTTATGTCCTCCTTTATTATTGTATACAATTATACAAAAGTGCTTTTTTCGTATTATATATAAAAAAATTGAGACGGTCAATACCGTCTCAAAAATTTTTTAAAAAAATTATTCTTTAATTGTATACTCGGTTTTAACATAACCGATTGCACCATTGTATTTAATCTTTGACCACTCGCCAACTTCTTCCACAAGGTCTACTACTTCGCCCGAATTAAGTACGCCAAGCTTAGCTGCGCTCTTGTCGGGTTCACTTCTTACATTCAGCATATCGGTAG
Organism: Lachnospiraceae bacterium; assembly: GCA_045642625.1. Lineage (GTDB taxonomy): Bacteria > Bacillota > Clostridia > Lachnospirales > Lachnospiraceae > UBA1258. The sequence continues at coordinate 710 of JAZUJC010000146.1, read as the reverse complement.
CTTTAATTTTAGCTATTGCCTTATATTTATCCATATTTTCCATTTCATCAAGGAATTCGGATTTTATATAAGCTTCGGTTCCGTCATAATCAATCTTGGTCCAGCCATTCAGCATCACTTCCAAAACCTCATATACAGAACCCACAGAAGCAGTACCCAGTTTATCTGCTGTAGCACTGGCTGATTTTCTTACATTTACGAGTGTATTAACCTTAACCTTTATAATTTCAGGTTCTTCTTCAGGAACATAATTGGGATCGTTCAGCTTTTCCTGCTCAAGACGTTCTTTCTCTTCCTGTTCAAGCTTAGCCTGTAAAACAGCTTCTTCGGTAAGCTGCTCTCCTACCGACGAGTCAATTTCAACCGATATCTGTGCCCAGTAGTTTTTAAGATCTCTGTCTGATTCCATCAAATCGGCATACTGAACATTGACTCTGTTTTTAAGGTTAACAACATCTGCCTGTGAAGAAACATTCATAATAAAATCAGATTCTTCGGCAGACAATTCGCCGGTATGAATGTAATAAATACCGTCATCAGTCATACATACATAAAAAGCCTGAAGACCGGGCGTTGCCTGTTCCTGTTCCTTCAGATGAACGTCAACCGTAGCATAAACTATGTAAGTATCAGGATAAGGGCCGGGTTTTGTGTATACATTGATATTATCGTACTTATCAATGTATGGAGCCATAGCCTGTAATCTTAAC
>JAZUJC010000145.1:0-2239 GCA_045642625.1 Lachnospiraceae bacterium | reverse complement strand
CTGCTGAAACTCCCGGCGACTTAAACGAATTAAATATATCGAACGATTTTACGATTACCTACAATAATGGTAACGGTGAACTGTCAGGGTCATTGAGAATTCTATTCACATTGACCCTTATTGCGCTTGCACCGTTACTTCTTTTGATGTTAACATGCTACACTCGAGTAATTATTGTTCTTCATTTTACACGAGCAGCATTAAACACTCAGACGGCACCGCCCAACCAGGTGCTTATCGGTTTGGCACTGTTCATTACTTTCTTTATTATGAACCCGACTCTGTCAAAGGCTTATAATGAGGCAATTGCTCCTTTTGATAAGGGAGAAATTACTCAGGAGGTTGCAATCGAGAGAGGAATGGCACCCTTTAGAGAGTTCATGTATGGCCAGACCCAGACCAAGGATGTTGAACTGTTTATGAGAATCGCCGAGATTGACTGGGACGGAGCGCTTGAAACGATTCCAAGCTATATTCTGATTCCAAGCTTTATCGTAAGCGAGCTTAGAGCGGCGTTTTTGATAGGCTTTGTAATATATATTCCGTTTATTGTTATAGATATGAGTGTGGCGCCGGTGCTAATGAGTATGGGTATGATGATGCTGCCGCCCACCACAATTTCGATGCCGTTTAAAATACTGCTGTTTGTATTGGCAGACGGCTGGAGCCTGATAATAGGTTCATTAGTTTCATCGTTCTACTGACAATGATTTGTACACCGGCAGGAAAGGAGACAGAATAAATGACACTTGATAATGTTGTAACATTAATGCGAAATGCACTTTTTGCAGTAATAGAACTTTCTGCTCCCATTTTGCTGATTTCGCTGGTCATAGGTCTGTTGATAAGTATTTTTCAGACTGTTACATCCATTCAGGAACAGACTCTTACATTTGTACCCAAGGTAATCTGTGTATTCTTAGGGCTTATGCTCCTGGGTCACTGGATGCTTACAACACTGAAGGATTATATTATTGAACTGTGGGGCAATTTTGCACAGTACATACATTAGAGGGGGAGATAAATGGTTGATTTTTCCTTCTCGGCATCGGACCTTGAACTGTTTTTGCTGATTCTTACGCGTATTGCCAGTTTTGTTTTTGTGGCACCCTTCTTTTCACTGAGAGGAACACCCAGGAACATAAGAGTTGGCTTCAGCGTATTGCTGTCGGTTCTTTTGTTTAGAATTATTCCGGCAACGCCGGTTGAGTATAATACCGTTTTGGGATATACGGTAATAGTGTTAAAAGAAGCTTTTACGGGCCTGCTTATAGGCTACGGGGCTTCCCTGGTGGATAAAATACTGATGCTGGCGGGACAGTTGTCCGATATGGAAACCGGTTTATCCATGGCTTCGGTCTTTGATCCCATGTCGGGGCAAAATGTTACAATAACCGGTGCTTACTACCAGTATGGTGTTTCACTTATGCTGTTTATAAGCGGAATGTATCAGTTTTTGCTTGCCGCACTGAAAGAAAGTTATACGCTGATACCGATTAACGGGGCAATTTTTTCCTCGGACAATTTGCTCAAATCTATTTTAATATTTTTGGGTGACTATATATTAATCGGATTTCAGATTTGTCTGCCGATTTTTTCGGTAATGCTTTTACTAAATACGGTATTGGGCATATTGGCAAAGGTGTCACCGCAGATGAATATGTTCGCTGTAGGTATGCAGCTTAAGGTGCTGGTGGGCCTTGGTGTTTTGTTTTTGTCAGTTAGTATGATGCCTCTTATTTCAGATATTCTTCTTACTGAAATGCGCAAGATGGTCACTATTTTTGTGGAGTCAATGCAGTGATTTTACAATATAATCTTCAGTTTTTTGCAGCGGGAGAGGGTGGAGAAAAGACAGAACCCGCTACCGATAAAAAGAAAAAAGATGCCCGTGATGAGGGTCAGGTAGCTAAAAGTAAAGAAATTGAAAATGCGTTTTCGCTGTTGGCGGCATTTTTGATATTGAAGTTTTACGGACTGACTATCGGAACAAGGCTTACAGGTATGTTCAATCTGACTTATGATGACATTCCTACATATATTAAAAACTACAATGGCAGGGTTAATGTAAAGGATTTAACAGGGCTGTTTTCAAGTGTTGTACTTGAAATACTGTTGATTCTTCTGCCTATTTTACTGATATGCTTTTTGGTTTCTTTTGTGTGCGATGTTGCTCAGGTTAAGTGGCACCCTACCGCGAAGCCCTTAAAGCCAAAGGGAAGTAAGTTAAATCCTATTA
>JAZUJC010000144.1:0-3771 GCA_045642625.1 Lachnospiraceae bacterium | reverse complement strand
CCAGCCTCATGTATATTCTTTAAAATTGTTGCCGCAAATTCCGGCGTACCCATAAATACTACTTTCAAAGAAAACCTCACACACTGATTAATAATTATTCGTCGTCACCATCGTCCATCAGCTTATCATTGCTGATAAGTCCGTTAACACCGCCGTTAACATGCTCAACATATAAATGTCCGTCAAGATGCTCACACTCATGCAAAATAGCACGGGCCAAAAGACCCTCACCTTCGAGTTCAAAGGGCTTAAGCTCCTCATTTAAAGCTCTTACCTTAACATAGTTGGCTCTTTTAACGATACCGGATTTATTGGGCACCGAAAGACAGCCCTCATAGCCCTCCTGCTCACCGTCGGTCTTTATTATTTCAGGATTAATGAGAATGTATAAATCCTCGCCTGTGGTATCGATAACAACGATTCTTTTAAGAACACCTACCTGACATGCAGCAAGTCCTACGCCGTTGGCTTCATACATAGTATCAATCATGTCCTCAATTAAAAGCTTAGTCCTTGGCGTCATCATTGTAACTTCTTTACATGTTTTGGTAAGAACATCGTCTCCCATTACCCTAATATTTCTGATTGCCATATTCTTCTACCTTTCATTGCATATTCTGAGGGTCAAAGTCAAAGTATACCCCCGCCGTTCTTGATTTTATTTTTGACAGACTGTCTTCAAGATAGTCCTTAATCTCAACCAGTTTGGAATAATCCTTGTTTTTTACATAGAAAACATATCTGAATACATCATTTATCCTGGCCACCACTGCAGGAGCCGGGCCTATAACCACAGAGTCAAAGTACTTTCTTAGCGCTGTGCACATCTGCTGTGCCAAAAGCTTTGCTTCTTCTTCTTTTTTCCCTGCCACCATTATATTAAGCATATGCCCTACCGGAGGATAATCAAGAAAATCCCTGTAGGCAATTTCTTCATCGTAAAAGCCAAGATAATCATGACCGGAAGCATGCACTATTGCATAATGTTCGGGTTGGTAGGTTTGAATAATAACATCACCTGCAACATCTCCTCTTCCAGCCCTTCCCGCTGCCTGTGTAAGCAATTGAAATGTCTTTTCGGGAGCCTTAAAGTCGGCCTCAAACAAAGACATATCCGCAGCCAGAACACCAACCAGTGTGACATTTTTAAAATCATGTCCTTTTACAATCATTTGTGTTCCGATTAATATATCTGCTTCTTTATCAAGAAACTTCGAAATAATCTTTTCGTAGCTGTCCTTATCCTTAGTGGTATCAGCATCCATTCTAAGGGTTCTGGCGGTAGGAAACATTTTCTGCACCAGATCCTCCACCTGCTCGGTTCCGGCTTTAAATCCGGAAATATATTTTGAACCGCACTCGGGGCAGATATGGATATTATCGGTTTCATAGCCGCAATAATGACACATCAGCTTTCCGTTTCTGTGAAGTGATAATGATATATCACAATGTGGACATTTTACAACAAATCCACACCCCCTGCAAGAAATGAAGCCGGACACACCTCTTCGGTTAATAAACAGCATCGACTGTTCACCCTTGTTTAGCCTGTCCTCCATAAGGGTTTTAAGCTGACCCGATATAATAGAGCGGTTTCCTTTTCTCAGCTCATCTCTTAAATCTACCACAGTCACCTTAGGCAACTGATTACCCGTAAGGCGTTCGTTAAGTTCAAACAGTGTGTACTCACCGGAGCTCGCCTTATAATAAGCATCTACAGATGGAGTTGCAGACCCCAGTACAACCACCGCATCATTCATTTTAGCTATCTCTATTGCGGTTTCCCTGGCATGGTACTTTGGAGAGGTTTCTGACTTATATGTTCCCTCGTGCTCTTCATCAATAATGATGGCTCCAAGATTTTTAAAGGGAACAAACAATGCGGATCTTGGACCGATTACAATATCCGCTTCTCCATTTAATGCTTTTTCATAGCATGCGTATTTTTCACCCTGGGAAAGAGTCGAATTCATAACCAGTACTCTGTCACCGAACCGGCTGTAAAAACGCATAAGTGTCTGGTATGTAAGGGCAATTTCCGGAATAAGTACTATAGCCTGTCTTCCCTTCTCAATCATACCCTTAATAATATTTATATATACCTCCGTTTTTCCGGAACCGGTTATTCCGTGAATCAGATAGGTTTTACGCTTCCCCTCTGTGAATTCTCTTTCAATAGTATCAACAATATTACGCTGGGCATCGCTGAGGGATAAATCACCCTTTGCCGCAAAGCTGTCGGCAACAGGGGTCTTGGGCTGTTCCTCTATTGAAATAATACCTTCTGCAGCCAGCCTGTTAATGGCGCCGTCGTTTATATGAAGCTTATCATTGGCAAGACGTTTAGGTATAACAGGTGTCTCAAGCAATGCATTTAACAGTCTAAGCCTGGCAACACTGTTACTTTTGGTGGTGGCAATAGCTTCTTTTATCTCTTCTTCGGAGACCGACCTTACCAACACCTTGGGGACCAACTGTTTTATTCTTTGTTTTACGGGCAAAACGGTTTTTAGGGCGGCTGAAAAAGTTCCGCCATAATTACTCTTAATCCATGCGGCCAGCCCAATCCTTGAATCATTTAAAGAAATATCCTTATCGGAAACCGAAACAATTTCCTTAACCTTTTCCTCAGGATAGTCGATAGAGTCCGAAAAGCCTACCACAATTCCTTTCCTAAGCCTGTCACCCATGCCAAAGGGCACCGAAACGCTGGTGCCTATAGTGATTTTTTCACGAAGTTCCTGCGGTATACGGTATGAAAAGGGCCGATCCACACTTTCATGGGAAATATTTATTATTATGTTTGCATATTTTCCGGTTTCCAAATCAACCCTCACATCCTGTTTTGATACTGAATATTATACTATATTTTCTGTAAACAGACTAAATTTATTATATGCCCGGCTAATTCACAAAATAGACACAAATAACATATATATTGATGCTACAGATGGTAAACACTTGCCATCTCCCCCTCATAGTGGCAAAGCCTTCGATAATTCGAAGGCTTTGTTTTTTTTATCTGTAACTCTTTAATAACAGCTGTACGGATTCCTGTCCCATATATGTATTTATGCTTATTTTATAGCAGATATCCAGCTTAATATTTACCGAAAGTCCGGAGTGAAGAAGTCGTTTCTTTTCTTCCCCGTATATTTCTCCCACAAAATTTTCAAGCTCATCAAAGCCGCCAAAGCTTATAAGCTCATAAACCTTACCGTCTCCGTCCGAGACCTTGTATTTTGCCACATTTTTATTGGCACCGAATATTTTCCCGGTTAAGACCGTAACGCCAAGACAGGCAAACACCGGTGTTTCATTACCGTTTCCTACAGGTTCTAATTTTTCCAGATCATGAGCCAGGGCAAGGGTTGCATATCCGAAGGGCAGCTGCATATCAATTCGGATTGTCTCAACAAAATCTTCGTCCGTAAGCGTACAGTTTTCGTTTATTTTTCTTTTGAATTTCTCAAAATGACTTTCTTCAAGAGACAGGCCTGCGGCTAATTTGTGTCCGCCAAACTTCGAAAGCTCCTCCGATACCCCCATAAGTCCTTCAAACATATCATAGGCATCAATACTTCTCCCGCTGCCCTTAAGCCCCTGTTCGGTTCGGGTAAGTACGAAGGTGGGGCGGCAAAAACGCTCTCTCACACGCCCTGCAATTATTCCGGCCAGACTTTCATGGCATTCATCCAGCACCAGACACAACACCTTATCCGGAACCTCCTGTTCAAGCACCATATTAATTGCTTTTTCAGTTTCTTCTAT
>JAZUJC010000143.1:0-2137 GCA_045642625.1 Lachnospiraceae bacterium | reverse complement strand
GGAATTAATTGGGATTGTAAAAGATGTTTCTTTTCCCAACAAGGCAATAATTGAAACCGATGAAGGTATGGTTGTGGCTAAAAATGCCCTTCCCGGTGATAAGGTAAGATTGCGTGTAAGCAAGCTCAGAAAGGGTAAGCCTGAGGCAAATGTGCTGGAGATTTTGGAGAAATCTCCGGACAGTATTGAAAGTCAGTGCCCCCACTTTGGAATTTGCGGTGGATGTACATACCTTACAATGGAATATGAAAAAGAGCTTAAGCTAAAAGAAAAGCAGATAAAAGCTCTCCTTGATACCGTTTTGGAGCCGGGTTCGTATATTTGGGAGGGAATAAAGGGAAGCCCTGCGAATGAAGGCTATCGCAATAAAATGGAGTTTTCTTTTGGAGATGAATATAAGGATGGCCCTTTAAGCCTTGGTATGCACAGGCGCGGCAGCTTTTATGATGTGGTGTTTACCGATTCCTGCTATATCTGTGACTCGGATTACAGGACAATTTTAAAAGCGGTCAGAGAATTTTGGGCTGACAAAGGATATAAATTTTACCATAAGATGATGCATACCGGTTATCTTCGCCATCTGCTGGTTCGAAAAGCGGCCTTTACAGGCGAAATAATGGTTGCCCTTGTTACTTCAAGAGAGGCCGACCCTGATTTGACACCTTTTAAGGATATGCTTTTGGAGCTTAACCTGGAGGGAAAGATTGTAAGTATTCTTCATACAATCAACGAAAGTCTTTCGGATGTGGTTCAGTCCGATGAAACCAGGATTTTATACGGCAGGGATTATATTAATGAAAAGCTGCTTGGCCTTGATTTTAAAATAAGTGAGTTTTCCTTCTTTCAGACCAACTCCCGTGGAGCAGAGGTTTTATACCGGGTGGCCAGAGATTATATCGGTGATTTGTCAGAGGGCGGCGAGCCTACAAAGACTGTATTCGATCTCTATTCGGGAACCGGTACAATAACACAGCTTATGGCTCCGGTATCCAAAAAAGTTATCGGTGTTGAGATAGTGCAGGAAGCCGTGGAAGCAGCCAGGGATAATGCCCGATTAAACGGTATCACCAACTGTGAGTTTATCTGCGGTGATGTTTTAAAAGCAATTGATGATATTGAGGATAAGCCTGATTTTATTATTTTGGATCCTCCCCGTGACGGTATTCATCCTAAGGCCTTACCCAAGATAATGAATTACGGAGTTGAAAGCCTTATATACATTTCTTGTAAGCCCACAAGCCTTGTAAGAGACCTGGAGCTTATTAAAACTTACGGTTATAAGGTTACGAAAGCAACCTGTGTGGATCAGTTCCCTTGGACAGGAAATACAGAGACAATTTGTTTGCTTTCTCGGGAAACATGTTGAAAGACCGGGGACTTTATAAAATTTGGTAGTGATGCTGAATAGTATTATGCAATAAAGCATTCGACTGAGGAGTGATTTCTTGAAAGAGAAAAAGTGGGAATTAGAATTAAATGAATACATTCGTCAGGGCGAACCGGATAAAGCTGACAAGAGTTATGCATGGAAAACAGCCATTGGTCTTCAAGATGTAGACGGACTAAAGACTTCTGAATATTTGATTGCGACTGCTAAGGAGCATATAGAAGGGATAATTACTATATCCGAAGTTGACAAACGAATTCAAAGTTATTATGAAGAACGACAAGACAGAAGTGATATTGAAGCCGGCACAAAGGAAGCCGATATTGTTTCTGTAAGAATTGCTAAACTACTTGGAGAGAAAACTTTTCAGTTTTCACCTGTGGAATGGCAAAATATTCATCGGAAGTTGTTTGGAGGCGGATTTAAGCATGCAGGTAAAATACGCGATTACAATATCACAAAAAAAGAGTGGGTACTTAAGGGCGATACAGTAATGTATGCATCATACGATAGTATCAGAGCCACACTTGATTATGATTTTTCACAGGAAAAGAATTTTTCATACGATGGATTGACTATAGAAGAGTCAGTAAGTCATATTGCTAAGTTTACTTCCGGGATATGGCAAATACATCCATTTGGAGAGGGTAATACCAGATCAACGGCTGTTTTTATTATTAAGTATCTAAAGACCTTTGGTTTTAGTGTAAGTAATGAGACTTTTGCAGAGAATTCCTGGTACTTTAGAAA
>JAZUJC010000142.1:0-4861 GCA_045642625.1 Lachnospiraceae bacterium | reverse complement strand
AATCCTTTTGTACAACTCCTTGGCTCACAGAACGACATGGCTACGATCCGACTTAGCTCTTTAACCACAGGCTTAATAAGCTTTAATGCCTCGGCCTCGCTGTCTGCCCTGGCAGTAACTCTTACATGCACCTCACCTGTTTTGGCATAGGTTGCGATTGTAGGATTGGTCTGACTGTCAATCAGGTCTCTGATCTGAGTCTCAAGAACACTTTCACCCACAGAGCATACCTTAACGGTCTGTGACAAAATAACCCCGGGCACCAGCGACTTAATAAACGGCACCACGGAGTTTTCAAACATGGGCTTAAGTTCAATGGGAGGTCCCGGCAAAAGTATGATATGCTTGCTGTTATTTTCACAGTGAATAATAACCCCGGGAGCAGTTCCGTTAGGATTTGGAAGCACTGTAGCGCCCTTGGGAATCATAGCCTGCTTCAAATTATTTTCGGTAAATACCATGCCCTTCTTAGCAAAGTAGCTTTCCATAAAGGCTTTGCTTTCTTCATGAAGATACATGGACTTACCCACAACGGCTGCCGCGGTTTCCTTGGTAAGATCATCTTCTGTAGGTCCAAGGCCACCGGAAAGAATAACTATATCCGATCTTCCAAGTGCGGTTTTTATGCACTCTTCAAGCCTCTCTTTGTTGTCACCCACAGATATCTGATAATAATTTGCAAGCCCCAGCTGAGCACATTTCTCAGCCAAATATGCAGCGTTGGTATTTACTATATTTCCAAGCAAAATCTCTGTTCCAACGCATATAATCTCTACAACCCTGCTTTCGCTCATTTATTTTTCCTCGGATTCAGGCTTTTTTTCCTTCATAACATCAATATTCTTTACAATATAGTCGATTAAAGAAACTACCGTCAAAGTAACACTTATCCAGAAAAGCACCAAAGTAACCTCACGGATAAATGGAATAACCGCAGACAATTCGGTAACAATAAGCATAAAGCAGATAGCCACCATTGTAGTTGCTGTTTTAACCTTACCCCACATGGATGCCGCAATAACAACACCTGCATCGGCAGCAACACATCTGATACCGCTTATAACAAACTCACGACCCACAATAACAAGCACAGCAATCATTGCCACAATCTGATTACAGCAGTATCTTGAGCCGTCTTCCACTATAAGCAGGCAAATAAGTGCTGATATAACCAAAAGCTTGTCCGCCAGGGGATCCATAAGCTTTCCAAAATTCGTCACAAGATTTCTTGCCCTGGCAATCTTTCCGTCAAGCATATCTGTCAGGCTTGCAACTATAAATATTCCAAGGGAAATATAAAAGTTGCCCGTAATCCATGTTGACATGCAAAAGAATACAAAGAAAGGAACAAGAATAACTCTTAACACTGTCAATTTATTCGGTAAATTCATTTTCCATTACCCCCACTAAATCATATTTGTCGGCACCGGTTACCACGGCCTTAACCACATCACCGGTCATTAACTCCTGCTTTGTTTCAAGAAACAGGAAACCATCCACTTCAGGTGCATCCTTATAAGTGCGGCACACATAAACCTGGCTGCCGTTTTCACTCTCCTCAGGCATTCTGCCCTCTACCATAACAAGAAGCTTTCTGCCAATTTCCAGTTCAGCCTTTTCAAAAGCGATTGCCTGCTGAACTCTCATAATCCGGTTCTTACGGCTGTTCTTTTTCCAGGCGGGAATATGGCCCTTCATACGGGCGGCGGCAGTATCCTCTTCTCTTGAATATGCGAACACACCAAGCCTGTCAAACTTCATTTCTTTGACAAAGGCTTCCATTGTTTCTATATCCTCATCGGTTTCACCGGGAAAACCTGTAATAAGCGTTGTCCTGATGGCAATATCGGGAATACGGCTTCGAAGCTTTCCTATAACGGATCTCAAATCGGCATTTGAAGTTCTCCTGCCCATGCGGCGAAGCACATCGTCGGCTGCGTGCTGAATAGGCATATCAATATAGTGACACACCTTATCGTTGGAAGCCATTTCCTCAATGAGAGCATCATCGATTTCCTCGGGATAACAGTAAAGAAGTCGTATAAAATACAGCCCCGGAATTTTGCCAAGCTCTCTGATAAGCTCCGGAAGCTTTTTGGCTCCGTATAAGTCCATACCGTAAAGAGTAGTTTCCTGGGCCACCAGTATTATTTCTTTTACGCCCTTTTCGCAAAGTTCTTTTGCCTCGGAAACAAGCACCTCCATGGGAACACTTCTGTACTTTCCTCTAAAAGAAGGTATGGCACAATATGTGCAGGGCTTGTCACAGCCCTCTGCAATTTTTAAATAGGCATAGTGTCCGCCGGTTGTTACAATACGCTTTTTACCGTAAACTATGGGGCCATCCACATCGCTGATATAAGCTTTGTGAATCCCCTCTTCTATGCTGTCTACCGCTTCTGCAATTTTATCAATGGCCATGGTGCCCACGATAACATCTACCTCGGGGATTTCCTGCTTAATTTCCTCACTGTAGCGTTGGGCAAGACATCCAGTTGCCACTATTCCCTTAATGACGCCTTCTTCCTTAAGCTGCCCTAAATCAAGCAGGGTGTTAATACTTTCGGTTTTGGCATCATTAATAAAGGAGCAGGTATTTACAACCACCACATCAGCCTCGGTCTCATCATTAACAAGCTCGTGGCCGTGCTCGCTTAAAATCCCCAGCATCATTTCGGTATCTACAAGGTTTTTGTCACAACCAAGGGATATGAAATTAATTTTCATAAACAAATAAAAAAGGGAACACTAATTGCGCAACTCACAACCGGTTCCCTTCCTTCCTCTTAATCTTCTTCGTTACTGATAATGCTGATTTTAGCCTGATTAAGTTCATCAACCGCGATGCTTAATGCTTTCTTTCCTGCAGATTCTACATAGGGCTCGTCACCTGCAACAATCTGTCTTGCCCTGCGGCTTGTTGCCATAACGATTGAATAACGGCTGTTTACTACAGGTGCCTCTCCATCAGCTACGTCGCTGTTTACTACTTTCATCAAATCACTGTAAGACGGATGTAACATATTAATTCTCCTATTCTAAATGTTTTCAAGTTCGTTCTTTATATTTGAAATAAAACCGCCCAAACGCTTTGTCTGGTATTTCTGAGCCATGATTATATCATGCATTTCCCTTACTGCCGTATCAAGGTCATCATTGATTACCACATATTCGTAGTTATCAATCCACTTAACCTCTTCCTTGGCGCGGTTAATTCGCGTATCTATAACTTCTTTAGTCTCTGTTCCCCTGCCCTCTAACCGGCTTCTTAAAGTCTCGATACTTGGGGGAGTAACAAATACCATCAGTGTATCCGGGAATTTTTCTTTAATCTGCTTGGCACCCTGAACTTCAATGTCCAGAATAACGCTCTTTCCCTTCTTTAACTGTTCATCTACATAAGCCCTGGGGGTTCCGTAATAATTGTTGCAGTAGGTGGCATGCTCATACAGACCGTCTGCCGCTATTGTCTCTTCGAACTTTTCTTTTGTGACAAAGAAATAATCCTTACCGTCAACCTCGCCCACTCTTGGTGCTCTTGTAGTCATTGACACCGAAAAAGCAAAATCCTCGTAGTCTGCCAAAAGTCTCTTTAGCAGAGTACCCTTGCCGGCTCCTGAAAAGCCTGACATTACGATTAAAATTCCATCCATAGGTTATATTATCCTTTACTCTATGTTCTGAATCTGTTCACGAACCTTTTCTATTTCAGTCTTTAATTCAATTGCATGATCGCTGGTTGCCAAATCGTTGGCCTTGGATAACATTGTGTTGGCCTCACGGTTCATTTCCTGAGCAATAAAATCCAGCTTACGGCCGATACTGCCGCCATCGTTTAAGGTCTTTCTGGTGGTCTCAATATGGCTTGTAAGGCGCACGATTTCCTCGTCGATGCACACCTTATCCGCAAATAAAGTAACCTCCATCAGGAGCCTGTTTTCATCTACCTTAGCGTCTCCCAAAAGATCCTTAACCTTTTCCTTAAGACCGTTTTTGTATTCCTCGATTACCTGAGGAGCGCGGTCCTTAACATACTGAACATGCACCAGCATATCATCAAGCTTGTCAACAAGGTCCTTTTTAAGGTTTTCACCTTCTTTTACCCTTGAATCAACAAACTTCTCAGCTGCACCCTTTAAGGCTTCGCCAAGGCCTGCCCAGATTTCATCCTCGTCAACCTCAATATCTTCCATCGAGAAGACTTCGGGGAATCTTGAAAGGTTGGATACCCTGATATCATAGTCGCAGTCAAAATCCTCGGACATCTGCTTTAAATATTTGATGTATTCGGCAGCAACGTCCTTATTGTACTTAATACCTACGTTGCTCTCAGCGTACTCTTCAAGGGAGATGAAAACATCCACCTTACCACGCTGAATATAATTCTTTAACTCATTTCTGATTGTTGCTTCAAAGAAATTGAGTTTCTTGGGCATCTTGATATTCATATCCAGATACCTGTGATTTACGGACTTAATCTCTACGGTAAATTTACGCTTGCTGTCAGCGTATTCCGCACGCCCGAAACCGGTCATACTCTTAATCATATGATTGTCCTTTCCTGTCTATATGCAATCCTATCCACTTTATTCATTGCATATTTAATCATATTATAGAGCATTTTTGAGATTATAGTCAACCTATGTAAAACAATCAAAGGGCTTAATTTTAAGCCCTTTGAAATAATTCTGTATTTTCTTTTTCGGTATTACTGCTGTTCTGCACGGGCAAGTGCCGCATCAATGTGCTCAAAGAAGTTTTCCGCTCCGATTTTGTCATAAAGACCTGATTTTTGAAGAACACTCATAGGCTGTTCATTTACATGAGAAAGAATTAGCCTTACTCCGTTCTTTGCACAGCT
>JAZUJC010000141.1:0-2162 GCA_045642625.1 Lachnospiraceae bacterium | reverse complement strand
CATCTTACAAAACAAAAACCGGTGGTTCCAAAGAACCACCGGTAAAAAGCACTTTATTATCAGTATTCACAGAGAATAATCCTGACGGATTATTCCATCTCTATCGTTTCTATACTGTTTATCGACAATCCGGGATAACCCTTTTCATAGCCCATCTGAATCAATTCTTCAGCAGTCATGTCAGCGGGTACATTAAACACCGCAACCTCATCCTGCCATGAATACAACTCAATGCCATACATATCGGCAATTTCAAGAGCTCTCTCCCGGGTTTCGGCCAGGCAAAAAACGCCGCCCTGTCTGTAATCATCACCGGTATTTCCCTGGGATAAATCACCATCCGATATCAACACTTCGATTGGAGTTTCATCGGATATCGAAATAACAGGCTGAAGTGATACGCCGGAACTGTCCGGCGCAATCGCTTCAGCATTATTTTTCTTTTTAAAAAACCACATTGTTATCAATACCCCCACAATTAATATAACAACTGCTGATATGAGTATTGCTGTTTTCTTTTTGTCCATTCTGATCCTCCATGCAAAAGAACAAGATGAACCGTTCGAACATTAATCCGTTACATTTATTACATAGGTAAACTTTCTACCCGAACCGTCTGTAGCGGCGGCTGTAAGTGTAATCTTACCTGCCTTGGTACCATATACCTTAAGTACGGTTTTTGTACTGGATCTTGAATAATACTCTACCCTGCCGTAACCGGTATTGTAGGTTACCTGATAATACTGAGGTGCAGCAGACGGATTGGTAATCGTTACTGTAGCTGTTCTTCCCTTCTTTATTGTCTGAGAATCAGCCGACCAGCTGGGAGTAACCAAAGGATATATATTTACTAAAATTGTCTTATATACACCACTACCATCTGTAGATTCAGCCTTAACTTCAACCGACTGTATTACTGTGCTTCCGGATGCCTTAGCGGTAAGTACACCACTCTGGTCAACAGTTGCCCAGGTATCGCCTGATGTAACAGACCACTTAAGCTTCTTATTGGTAGCATCCTCATTGGTGTTGGCCAAAAGCTTAAGCTTATAGCCCTGGGCCACATAATAATATGAGTTTGCCGAAGTAATTGACATCTTCTTTACAGGGTTAACAACCGTAACGGTAATCTTAGCTGATTTGTTGGCTCCGTCGGCCGAAGTAACTGTAATAACGGTACTGCCAGCCTTCAAGCCTTGAACGGTAATCTGTCCGGTTGACTCATTCCAGGAAGCAGTAGCTACATCTGGCTTTGAGCTGCTTACAACGACATGCTGTGAGCATCCGTAAGTTGAACCTTCTTTATTAAGTACCTGTACCTTAAAGGTCTTTGTTTTGCTAATTGTACCCTGGGTTGAAGTACCTATCTTTGTGGTCAGTGCTGTTGCGTAAGCATTGGCATCAACAGAAACATCCGACAGCTTAACTGTAGCAATAGGATTTTCCTTTACCACGATAGTCACTGAATTCGAACCCACAGCACTAAAGCCATCATCTGCCTTTGCGGAAATAGTACAGCTTCCGACGCTTAATGCCTTAATCTTTCCTGAAGCATCAATAGAGCATACCGCAGGATTGCTTGAGGTCCATTTTACCTTCTTAACACTGGCATCACTGTTGGTGGTTGCCGTCATAGTAAACGCCTTGCCTACAACGGTATCTACCGTATTGCTTTTATAAGTAGGAACACCCTTTGCTGCGATTGAAAGAGAAGTAATCTTCTTTACAATCTTAACCGATACCGATGCGGTCTTTCCGGTTCCGTCAAGAGCAGTAAGCTTAATAGTACAGCTTCCTGTTCCCTGAGGAGTAATCTTCAATGTTTGGCTTGTGTAAGTAGCGGTAGCAACCTTAGCATTTGAGGTTGTTATTGAAACAGGACAGTACGAGGTATTTGCTGCTACAAATGTGACAGGATAAGAAAGTGTTCCACCGCCAACCTCTGCAGTAACACTTGTAACCTTTTCACCACCAACAGAAACAGGATAGAAGGCGGTTACCTGAGGAGCAACATAAACATATACTCTTTCATATTCTCCGCTTCCGTCTGCCGCTGTAGCAGTTACCAGTATTGATTTTCTCGTTGTTATATTTGTCTTCGCAGTTACCTTACCGTTTGAATCAACTGTAGCTACGGTAGGATCGCTTGAAGACCAAATCAT
>JAZUJC010000140.1:0-4159 GCA_045642625.1 Lachnospiraceae bacterium | reverse complement strand
CAGGCTATGTATTTAAATAATGCAGTAGCTCCCTTCGATGATGTAAGGGTTCGCCAGGCTCTTTGCTATGCAGTTAACCCTGACGAAATCATGGATCTTTCTTTTGATGGAAAAGGAACCAAAATCGGTTCATCCATGTTCCCTGCATTCGGTAAGTATTATATAGAAGAGACCGCAAGCGTATATGATCAGGATATTGAAAAGGCTAAGCAGCTTTTGGCTGATGCAGGTTATCCCGACGGATTTTCTTTTGCAATAAAGGTTCCTTCAAACTATCAGCCTCATATTGATACTGCTCAGGTTATTGTTGAACAGCTTAAAAAAATCGGTGTAAATGCTGAAATTAAGCTTATCGAATGGGACAGCTGGCTTTCAGATGTATATTCCGGAAGAGATTTTGAAGCAACAGTAATCGGTGTGGATGCTTCCACAATGACAGCGAGAGCACTTCTCGAAAGATTTGTTTCAACCGCATCAAATAACTTTATTAATTTCTCAAGCAAGGAATATGACGAGAAGTTTGCTGCTGCAATCGCATCTGTAGATGTTGATGAACAGACCAAGTATTATAAGGAATGCGAATGGATTCTTACCAACGAAGCTGCCAATGTTTACATTCAGGATTTGGCTGAATTTGTTGCATTAAGAAACACATACACAGGCTATGAATTTTATCCTATCTATGTAATGGATATTGCAAAGATCAAACCTGCTAAATAAGCCGGTTGGGATTTATATATTGTTTGATTAATTTATAAGGAGAAGAGCATGAAGTACGTATTAAAGAAGGTTGCTACTATGATAATAACTTTATTCTTTGTATCGGTGCTGGTGTTCTTCTCCTTTTCACTGATACCGGGAAATCCTGCCATTAGTAAGCTTGGAACCGAGGCCACTCCCGAAAAGGTGGCGGCACTTGAACATCAGATGGGGCTTGACAGGCCTTTGATGGAAAGATTCGGTGAATGGGTTCTTGGAGTTTTCAGGGGAGACTTTGGAAATTCCTACTCATATTCAAAACCTGTAACAGGGCTGTTGGCTGAGAAAATCGGTACCACCTTATTATTGTCGGTTATGGCTATTATTATTTGTGTTGTTATTGCCATACCATTGGGCATTTTTATGGCCCGAAAAAGCGATTCAAAGCTTGATATTGTCTTATCGGGATTTAATCAGATTATTATGGCAGTACCTTCATTTTTTTCGGGTATTTTAATTACCCTTTTGTTTGGTATTGTTTTTAAACTGTTTACACCCGGTCTTTTTGTTTCGTATCACACCAGCTTTTTAGGGTGCGTCGGTTACCTGTTTTTCCCGGCTTTGTCAATAGCATTGCCTAAAATATCAATGGTAAGCAAGCTGTTAAAGGACAACGTATTAAAGGAATCGGAAAAAGAATATGTCCGTACCGCATATTCAAGGGGAAATGCCACAAAAGCGGTATTTTATAAGCATGTTCTCGGAAATGCTTTGATTCCTGTTATTACTTTTTTAGGTATGACTTTTGCGGATATTATTGCCGGAAGTATTATTGTAGAACAGGTATTTTCAATTCCCGGCCTTGGAAGAATGCTGCTTACATCTATTTCGGGCAGAGACTATCCCGTAATAGAGGCAATTATTCTTTTGCTGGCGTTTTTTGTTATATTAAGCAATTTAATAGTGGATCTTTTGTATCATAAATTTGATCCGCGAATTCATGTGTAGGAGGCAAGGAATATGAATAAATCATCCAGGGTTAAATTCATAACGGGCCTCGTGATAACAGGAATTGTATTAATAATGACAATTTGGGGACTTATCAAAACACCCTATGATCCTTGTGAAATGAACAGTACGGCAAAATATGCCGGTATCAGTCTTAAGCATCTTTTCGGCTGTGACCAGTTTGGTCGTGACATTTTTTCCAGAGTTCTTGTAGGGGTTCGGGAGACTATGTTTATTTCTGCCTGTGTGGTGCTGATAGGTGTATTCTTTGGAACTGTTGTGGGAACTGTTACAGGTTATTACGGTGGATGGCTCGACGAAATACTGATGCGTCTTAACGATGCCATTCTTGCATTTCCCTCTATTCTTTTGGCACTCGTTGTAATCGGTTTGTTCGGTGGAGGCAAGTATCAGCTGATAGCGGCTCTTGGAATAGCATTTGTGCCAAGCTTTGCCCGTATTGTAAGGGGTGAGGTATTAAAGATTCGAAATCTTGACTATATTAATGCGGTTAAGCTTTACGGAGCTTCCGATTTAAGAATTATCATTGTTCACATTTTGCCTAACTTAAAAACCGTTCTTTTGTCATCTGTTATTATCGGTTTTAACAATGCGGTTTTGGCAGAGGCAGGTATGAGCTATCTTGGAATGGGTGTGGCACCTCCCAATCCGGCCCTTGGAAGAATGCTGTCGGAGGCTCAGGCATTTATTTTCTCAAGCCCTACCATTGCATTATTTCCGGGTTTGGTAATTGTTCTTATGATTTTGGGATTCTCCCTTCTTGGGGATACTGTAGGTAAGTAGGGGGATAGATATGAGTGATAAGAAAGTAATGCTTAAGGTTGAAGACCTTTGCATCAAAATACATGACAGAAACAGTGTTGCGACTGTAGTTAAAGATGTTGACTTTGAGATGAAGCGGGGAGATATTCTTGGTATAGTGGGAGAATCCGGCTCCGGCAAAACCATGACAGCTATGGCCATAGCCGGGCTTTTAAGCCGTCACGATATGGAAAAGTCGGGTAATATTGTTTTTGAAAGAATAAACCTGCTTGAGTGTGAACGAAGAGTATTAAGGAAAATTCAGGGAAGTGAAATTTCAATGATATTTCAGGAGCCCTTGAATTCACTTAATCCGATAAGAAAGGTGGGGTGGCTTGTTGAAGAGAGCCTGCGTATTCACACGACTCTTGATAAGGCAGAGCGATATGAGAGGGCGATTAAGGCGCTGCGGGATGTTGAACTGGATAATCCCGAGGCAATATATAACAGCTTTCCTCATGAACTGTCCGGTGGTATGAGGCAGCGAGTAATGATTGCTGCGGCAATGATTAGTATGCCAAAGCTTTTGATTGCCGATGAACCGACCACTGCTTTGGATGTAACAATTCAGGCTCAGATTGTGGAACTGCTTAAGAAGATTAACCGGGAAAGCGGTGTTGCGGTCTTATTCATTTCTCATGATTTAAGCCTTGTTAACGCACTTTGTGAAAATGTGCTTGTCATGAAGGACGGACTTGTTGTGGAAAGCGGAAAATGCCAGGATATATTTGATAACCCGAGGGAGGAATATACCAAAGGGCTTATTGCCGCAATCCCTAAAAATCCTTTTCAGGACAGGTAAACAGGTAGTGTATTTCAATGGGAATATACTGTTAGCGATAAGAGATTAACGATGAAGAGTTCAAATATAAAAACAATAACTTCAGACAGCGAACGCAGGGGCAACGTTTTGGAAGTAAGCCACCTGTCCGTAGAGTTTAAAAAAAATAAGCAACCTTTTTATGCGGTAAACGATGTTTCTTTTGACGTTAAGGAGGGGGAAATACTGGGGCTTGCAGGTGAATCCGGCTGTGGTAAATCAACTCTTTCAAGAGCTATTCTGGGCATCCAGAAGAAAGGCGTTTCGGGAGAAATAAAGCACTTCTATAAACGTCCGCAAATGGTATTTCAGGACCCTGCCGGTTCGTTAAATCCGTCAAAGACAATTGAGTTTATTCTTAATGAACCAATAACCGTAAAGGGTAACTTTAGCAAACAGGAACGGGATATACGTGTCCGTGAAATGCTTAGAATGGTTGATCTGGATGAGCAGCTGCTTACAAGGTATCCGCATGAACTTTCCGGCGGTCAGAGACAGAGAATCTGCATTGCGGCAGCATTGATGCAACAACCTCGTTTTCTTATAGCAGATGAGCCCGTGTCTGCATTGGATGTTACCGTACAGAGCCAGATTTTGGATCTTTTACGCAGGCTTCATAAAGAGCTTAACCTGTCCATTCTTTTTATTTCCCACGATTTGAGGGTAATATTCAATCTGTGTGAAAGGGTAATGGTAATGAAGAGCGGCAAAATAGTTGAGATTGGGAACAGGGAAGATGTTTATTTTTCACCTCAGCATGAATATACAAAAGAACTCATGAATGCAGGCCGCACAAAATACATGACATCG
>JAZUJC010000139.1:0-1983 GCA_045642625.1 Lachnospiraceae bacterium | reverse complement strand
CAATGTATGCATGCTCATTAAGACGCTCATCAAGAGCACCTACATACATATCAACATCAGGATGTGCCTCCTGCATTCTCTTAACACCTTCAGGTGCTGCGATAATGCACATAAAGTGAATCTTCTTGCAACCTTTGTCCTTGAGCATCTGAATGGCAGCCACACTGGAACCACCTGTAGCAAGCATGGGGTCAACCACGAACACCTCACGTTCATCGCAATCTGCGGGAAGCTTGCAGTAATATTCAACAGGCTCATGGGTTTCGGGATCACGGTAAAGACCGATGTGGCCAACCTTTGCTGCAGGAATAAGTGAAAGCATACCGTCTACCATACCAAGACCAGCTCTTAAGATAGGAATAATTGCCATTTTCTTACCTTTAAGTTCTTTAACTGTGGTCTTGCAGATAGGGGTTTCAATTTCAACATCAGTAAGTTCAAGATTTCTTGTTGCCTCATAGCAGATGAGCATAGCGATTTCGGAAATAGTCTGTCTGAAATCCTTTGTTCCGGTATCTGTTCTGCGGATATAACCAATTTTGTGCTGAATCAAGGGATGATCCATAATTACAACTTTTGCCATTGTTTTAATCTCCTCATGTATTTTTCAAATAATATAATCAAGCCCTTTAGGCTCAACGGTCTGTTTTAGATAGCTTATTTTCAATCTTCGATAAGAGAAATTCTTCTTTTGTGTCTCTCATCATTAGAAAAAGCTGTATCAAGAAAAGTATCCACAATTTTGATTGCAAGATTGGGTCCAACAATTCCGGCCCCGATTGAAAGTACATTCGCATCATTGTGAAGTCTTGTAAGCTCTGCACTTAATACGTCAGAACAAAGTGCACAGCGAATTCCTTTAACCTTATTTGCAGTAATTGAAATACCTATTCCTGTTGTACAGATAACGATTCCCTTTTCGCATTCGCCGCTTGCCACAGCTTCTGCCACAGCCTTACCGAACACAGGATAATCGCAGGAAGACTTATCCGGGCATCCCATATCCTTGTACTCCATGCCTCTTTCTTCCAAATGTTTCATAATCAGGCAGCGAAGATCATATCCGCCGTGATCACTTCCGATAGCTATCATATCTTTTCCCTCTTATACTCTGATAACCTGCTGCCCCGCAGCCTTTAACAGACGATTCATTACCGCTGTTCCGACTCCGTCCTCGCAAAAAGCTTCAGAATAAATTCTTTCTATATTTTCATCGTCAAATTCACGTAAAATTCTAAACAGCCTGTGTGCCGTTTCGTCCTCCCGTGATTTATGTCCGATGTCTTTAACTACTGTTGCACTATAGCTTTGAACATTTTCCGTGGTTGACATTACACCACAGCGTATTCCCTTTTGAAGGTCAGCCTCTGTCAGTTCATTGATCTTTTCAATAACCCTTCCGGCCTCACCCTCAACAACAATCAGTTCCCCCTTGGGTGCATAATGTCTGTATTTCATGCCCGGAGCCTTGGGTGGCTGCTTGCTGTTTGAATCTATTATTGCCCTGTCATATTCAACAGGCTCAGCCAAAACCGCTTCCAGCATCTCCCTAGTTACAAAACCGGGTCTTAATATCAAAGGATTCTCTTCCGTAAAGTCCACTATGGTTGATTCAAGGCCCACCTCTGAATCGCCACCGTCAATAATCATTTCAATCCGACCATCCATATCCTCGATTACATAAGAAGCAGAAGTCGGACTGGGTTTACCAGAGAGATTGGCGCTTGGAGCTGCAATATAACCTCCCGCTGCATCAATCAGTGCTCGTGCAATCACATCCGAAGGCATTCTGACTGCCACTGTATCAAGCCCACCGGTTGTTTCCTTCGGTACCAGTTCATTTTTCTTAAACACCATGGTCATGGGACCGGGCCAGTATATTTTTGCTGTCTCCAAAGCCTTTTTAGGAATTGAATCAATTATTTTTGAAAGCGCCTCCATATTACTTATATGAACAATTAAGGGATTGTCCGAAGGCCTTCC
>JAZUJC010000138.1:0-2931 GCA_045642625.1 Lachnospiraceae bacterium | reverse complement strand
GATATGGCAGGCATTATTGCAAAAGCAGGAGTACCCTGCTGCCTTATGCACAACAGAAATAACAGAGATTATGTGAATTTTTTACAGGATTATAAAAGGGACATTCAGGACATTCTTGATAATGCAATAAAGGCCGGCATTTCAAAGGATAAGATTATTCTTGATCCCGGTATAGGCTTTGCTAAGGATACAAATCAGAATTTAATTGCATTAAAGCATTTAAGTATAATGAATTCCTTTGAGGTTCCCTGGCTGCTTGGTACCAGCAGAAAGTCGGTTATAGGCAATACCCTTAATCTTCCGGTGAATGACAGACTGGAAGGCACCCTTGCCACAACCGCGCTGGGGGTTATGAACAGGGCAATGTTTGTTCGTGTGCATGATGTTAAAGAAAACAAGCGTATCATTGATATGCTGGAGGCAATAAATGGATGTGATTAATTTGACCGGATTAAAGGTTTTTGCCCATCATGGTGTTTTGCAGGAAGAGAAGGAAAACGGGCAGGAATTCATTCTGGATATCAAACTGAAGCTGGATGCATCTTGGGCCGGTAAAAATGATGATTTAACAAAAACCGTTAATTATGCCGATATGGCTGAATATGCAGTCAGTATTTTTACGGAAAAAAGTTATGATCTGATTGAGGCTGCGGCATATAATCTTTCGAGAAAACTTTTATCAAAATATGATTTAATCAAAAGTCTTGAGTTAACTGTAAACAAGCCGCATGCACCCATTCCCCTTGAGTTTACCAATGTAAGTGTTAAGGTTACGGCCGGATGGGAACAGGCATTTATTGCGGTAGGCTCTAATATGGGTGATTCGAGGGCTATTATTCAGAGCGGCCTTGAAAGCCTTACCAAAAGAGAGGATATAAGGCTCATTAGGGACTCTGCTCTTATTGAAACAAAGCCCTACGGAGGAGTGGAGCAGCCTGATTTTGTAAATGGAATGTGGCTCATTGAAACCTATCTTTCACCGAAGGAGCTCTTAAAGGTATTAAATGATATTGAAGCTGAGCACAAGCGTGTTCGCACAATTCACTGGGGACCGCGAACCCTGGATTTGGACATAATATATTATGGGGATGAAATAGTTTATTCAGACAAGCTGATTATTCCACATATTGATATGTCAAATCGTGATTTTGTACTTAATCCACTGAAGGAAATTGCTCCCTACAAGAAGCATCCTGTGACTCAGATGACTGCAGAAATGATGCTTGAAAAGTTAAAATAATGAATTACATTGAGTTATGTAAACTACACGGGACAAAAATAAAGGATAAGCCGATTTTATTCAGCTTATCCTTTTTTCTTATTTTTTGAGAGCAGAGTAAACAGCCTGCTTGGCAGCGTTAAATTCATTTACATTCGGAGCTCCGTAGGTGGGAGTATAGTAAATGGTTCTGTCATTGCCAAATTCATAAAAGTAGGTGTAGGTGGAGGTTACATTAACGCTGTTATAAACACCTTCAGCGATTACAATTGCACCTGAACCATCAGAATTCATTCGTTTTAACACAGGATTTGTAAAGTCTGCAACCTGATAATAAATGATATCGTTATAAAGGTTATAGGAATCAAGACGTTCATTGGTCAGGACTTCGATGGTATTCGATGCTATTGAATAGCGGCACAATCTGTAATTGTTTAATATATCCAGGTAATAAACATAGTGGCCATCATAGACAGGGCACCAGCAATCGCCCTCCCATACTGTGTTTACAACGCCTGTAGCCGGATTATAGGTGTACAGATAGTGATTATCGTAAACTCCGTTGAAGTAGAAAAGACCATTCATATAGCAGTTCGGATTGATATAAAAATCAAGATGCTCGGTTTTTTTGTAATTGGTAAGATTTACTGAAGCAAAGGTGACCCCTTCAGGAACATTGTAGCGCTGGTAGTAAATATCATTACCAACCAAAAGCATGTGCTGGGAAACCTCGCGACTTAAGGATTTAGCCTTGGTACCGTCGCTTTTTACCATATACATGCCGGGTTTTGAAACCACGCTTCCAAGTCCGGTAGTGGTCTGATTTGACTCGCCGAAAAAGAATACATAACCACCGCCCGCATTAATAAATTTGGTGCGCATATTATGGATCTTTTCGATAGAAGACTGGTCCGGCTTCATTCTGTATAGACATCCGTCATCATAGGAATTAGAAAAGTAAACATATCCGTCTTTTTCGCAAAAAAGTCCGTTATTATTCAGGTTTCCGGCAGTATTTCCAAGCTCACCCGCAGGAACGCGGACCTTGTGAGCACTCAGGACACTGTATAAAACAATGGCGCCCAGAAACAAAATTACCACGGCAACGGTTATAATATTTCTTGAGGTTTTTGACATGGCGAACTCCACATTTTCAAACAAATTATATATAATAATTATATACATCTTTCTACTTGCTAACAAGTCTGAAAGCGACTAAACTGAAGTAATCATTGCAGAATTAATGTTAAATGTACCGAGGAGATTTTATGCGTGAACAGGAATTACTGGTTTACAGAGATTTTGAAAAAGGAACTTTATTAAAAGATATCATTTATCTTTCTGAGAGCTTTGAAGCGGCTAAAGGGGAAGAAATCAATAAATTACATGTGTTATTATATAAATGTATGTATGAATTGCTTGATTTTGCCGGCCATTATGGCTTTTATGGCAATCTTTGGCACTGTTATCTTTCTCATCTGCTGGTAAATGATGAAAACAGCTACTCCATGGCTTGTGAGGTTGTGGGCGAGGTGGTCGGCACCATAAATGCTGCTGTTTTGCATGACATAGAAATTTTCAAAGAACTCTATGATTATGATTTTAAGCCCATGATGGAAAAACTTAATGCGGCAGACTTTGCCCTCATCTTAAATTATGAGGCATCAAAGCGTGAGAGTAAGGTTTACAATACAAGAATTTGTAAACGTATT
>JAZUJC010000137.1:0-3362 GCA_045642625.1 Lachnospiraceae bacterium | reverse complement strand
ACGATACCACAAATGAAGCAAGAGCACTCCTTCTTTTGCAGGATAACGGTATCATTAAGTTAAAGGATGGAGCCGGCTTAACCGCAACCATCAATGATATTGTTGAAAACACCTACGACATTTCCTTTAAAGAGCTTGAAGCAGCACAGGATGCAAGAGTAGTATCCGAAGTTTCCTACGTGGTTCTTAACGGTAACTACGCACTTGAAGCAGGCTATGTAGTAAGCAAGGACGCACTTGCCTATGAAAAGTCAGATTCAACAGCAGCAACCACCTATGTAAATATCATCGCTGTAAAAGAAGGCAACGAAGGCAACCCCGGTATCAAGGCTTTGGTTGAAATCTTAAAGTCAGATGAAATCAAGAAGTTCATCAACGATACCTACGAAGGAGCAGTTATTCCTTTTGAATAAGGTGAAACAGTAAAATAAATCAGAGGCGGCCATGTGCCGCCTCTCTTTTGTTATGACAGTGAGCCGGGCGCAGTTTGCATCTATATCGATATAGTGCTATATTCAATATAACCTACTGATTATATAGGTGATTGAAAAAGAAAGTAAAGCGCAGGTTTTGTATGACACTTACACAGCTTAGATATACCGTTGCAATTGCAGACACCAAATCAATGAACAAGGCGGCCAACGATTTGTTTGTTTCTCAGCCCGCACTTTCCGGGGCAATCAAGGAACTGGAAGAAGAACTGGCTACCCAGATTTTTATTAGATCCAATAAAGGTATTGTGGTTACTACCGAGGGTGAAGAATTTTTGCGCTATGCCCGCCAAATGGTTGAGCTTGACAATCTGGTGGAGGAGCGTTTTATAAATAAGGCCATTGCTAAAAAGAAATTTTCGGTTTCAATGCAGCATTATTCTTTTGCCGTGGAGGCTTTTATAGAGCTTGCCAAGGGCTTTGAAGTGGGAGAGTATGAGCTGGCGGTTCACGAGACCAAGACTCACGAAGTAATCGAAAATGTAAAAAATTACCGAAGCGAGCTTGGCGTCATTTATAAAAACGACTTTAACGAAAAGGCAATCCAGAAAATCCTGGATGAAAGCGAGCTGGAATTTATTCCGCTCTACGACTGTGGAATTTCTGTTTTTCTTAGTAAAAACCATCCCCTGGCTAACAGCGAGCTGATTACAATGGAGGACCTGGCCGATTATCCCTGTCTTTCTTTTGAACAGGGAGACAAGAACTCATTTTATTTTGCCGAAGAAGTGCTCAGTACCCTTCCCTATAAGCAGATTATCAAGGCTGATGACAGGGCAACAATGCTTAACCTGATGACCGGTCTTAACGGCTATACCCTGTGCAGCGGTATCATTTGTCAGGATCTTAACGGTGGCATTTATACCTCGGTGCCCTTGGACACTGAAGATATTATGACAATAGGGTACATTAAGAGAAAAAATATTCCCTTAAGCCTGCTTGGAAAGCAGTATATAGAGATTTTGAAGAGATATAAGTAAATTAGTAAAGAGGCAGCTGATAAGCTATAAGAATCAATTCGTAGAAAGATAGAGACTTATGATTGCTGCCTCTTTTTCAATGTTTATAGTTGCTTCTTTCGTCATTTTTTCACTTTTTATCACGCTTTTTCCCTGGATTTTTTACATAAAGCCCATGCAATTGCCTACGAGATTTCAGAAAACTGCCTTCACAATTGCCTACATATTTTCCGTAAATGAGAGCGATTCCGCTAATTTTACTTTATTTACCCTTTTATACGCCACAATGTGTGTTTGCTAATGGGGAGCCTACGTATAATATTTTCTTTCGTGCACATTTATATGCCACATTTAGCCTTTTTCTCAGTTTATAGTTGACAGACAAGAGCACATTTGGCGTGTAAATATAAGTAACCATAGTGTTTTATATGCCGGCATAAAATTTCAAGAAAAATAATCGGCCTATAATTCTTTCATACATTAGCAATTATATGCCGATTCCTCAAAAATCACTTATTACAAGGATTAACTGGCAACATTTTTGTTCTATAACTCAAAAAGAACCAATTGCCTATGGTGATATGTACCTAAATTCTGGACACATATCAGGATCGGTAATTGGTTCTTTTCATGTATGCTATAAATGAAGCAGTGTGAAAACTAATTGGCTATTATTTATATGCTGTAAGTAAAGTCGGCGATTTGCCTTGTAATAATATCCTCCAGGGTGATGCTTTCAAAATATTTGTTAACCACATCGTAAAGACCCTGGTAAATAGGAAGTGTAATACACTCGGCGCATTTTTCGCAAAGGTTGGGACTGTTGTCCATACAGCTTACGGGGGTAAGACTGCCCTCGGCGCTTTCAAGTATCTCGCGAACCGTTATCTCGGCCGGAAGCTTTGCCAGCTTGTAGCCACCCATATGGCCCTTATTGGCAAGCAGCAGATTGCTTCTGTTTAAAAAAGGAATAATCTGTTCCAGGTATTTCTTGGAAATATCCTGTCTTTCCGAAATATCTTTAAGTGCTATAAATCCATCATTATAATGCTGCGCTAAATCAATCATCATTCGAAGTGAGTAGCGTCCTCTGGTTGAAATTTTCATTCTTTTCACTTCCTTTCATTATTACCTATTATACTACAGAAATAGTAGGTTTTCAATTGACTTATGCGTTCAATTAACATAGGTTTTCAATTAACATACGCGTTCAATTAACACAGGTTTTTAATTAACACAGGTTTTTAATTAACATATGTTTTACATCATCAATATTGTGATAAGTAAAAATTATAACGGGTTATCAAATATGATTAATTGACAATGTTGCTGTATGGGGGCTATACTTACTTCAACATATAAAACCTATTTAAACAATAGGCAATGAGAAAGAGAGGATATTAAGATGTCAGATAATAAGAAAAGTTCATTAGAGTTAGTAGGAAATACACCTTTACTTGAGGCTAGCAGATATGCCAAGCACGCAGGAGTTGAGAATGCAACAATTCTCACAAAGCTTGAATATCTTAACCCCGCAGGATCTGTTAAAGACCGTATTGCTCTTGCAATGATCGAGGATGCCGAAAAGAGCGGAAAGCTTAAACCCGGTGCAACAATCATTGAACCTACCAGCGGTAACACAGGAATCGGTCTTGCTGCCATAGCTACAGCAAAGGGTTACAAAGCAATACTTACCCTTCCCGATACAATGTCTGTTGAAAGAAGAAATCTATTAAAGGCTTACGGTGCTGAGCTCGTCCTTACCGAAGGTGCTAAGGGCATGAAAGGTGCCATTGCAAAGGCAGAAGAACTTAAGAATGAAATTGAAGGCGCAGTTATTCTTGGCCAGTTTGTAAACCCTGCAAACCCTGCTATTCACAGAGCAACAACCGGTCCTGAAATCTGGAACCAG
>JAZUJC010000136.1:0-2202 GCA_045642625.1 Lachnospiraceae bacterium | reverse complement strand
TGTTGTTCTCCTGGTAACGGTTGCCGCAGTGGTTACCCTGATTCTTAGGGCCATCCCATTCATTGTTTTTGGCGGCAAAAGAAAAATGCCTCCCAAGATAAAAATCGTGGCAGACAGTTTGCCTCCGGCGGTTATGGCCGTACTGGTTATTTATTGTATTAAGGGAGATATTATTTCCATAGGACCTAACACCATTCCGTCACTTATTTCGGTGGCATTTGTGGTATTGGTTCATTTGTGGAGAAAGAATACTTTGCTGAGTATTTTTCTTGGAACTGTTTTGTATATGATATTAATCAGAGTGATGTAGAAGCGCTGCCGCACAGTTCTTCCCATTTCTCGTTGAGCCATGAAACTGCCTCAACTACCCCTTCTTCGGTGAAATCAAAATCTTCAAAGGCCTTATCCGGGGCAGTACCGTAGGAATTGGGCTCTTTCCAGGCATAGGCCCTTATTGTATGAGGGCCTCTTTTTTCGGGTTTTACGAAAAAAAGGTGGTCCAGAGGTTCGGCTCCCAGTCTGTAGCGCATACCCTTATAGCTTCCGTAAAAAGCTTCTCCGTATAAAAAATATACAAAATGATGAATATCTGAACGTTCTATTGCCATTATAATCTTACCGATCCCGTATCTTCGCTGTTCTTTTGCATCCTATGTGTTGCCAATTATACCATATTTTTGCTAAACTATATAAAGATTTTTTAGTGAAACGGGCTGTGTTTTTTGGCTCGTGAAAGGACCGTTTTATGACCAGAGAAGAAATATACGAATCTCTTAATGAAGTATTTCGTGACGTATTTGACGATGAAGAAATAGTTGTATCCGATACTACAACCGCCGACGATATAGAGGATTGGGATTCCCTTGAATATATTAACCTTATTTTCGCCATCGAAAAGAAGTTTAACCTCAAATTCAATATGGGCGAGGTAAATAAGTTTAAAAACGTAGGAGAAATGGTGGACTCCATTACTGCCAAGCTTTAAAGAATGAGTATTACATCGGTACTGTTTCTGGCCTTTGTGGGCGTTAGCTTAATTATATATTTTGCGGTACCAAAGAAATTTCAGTGGTGGGTTTTGCTGGCAGACAGTCTTGTGTTCTATTTTACCAATTCAAAGCCCTATACTTTTTTGTACCTTTTAATCTCGGTTGTGTCCGCTTATTGTGCCACAGCCTTTTTTGAGCACCATCAGGGGTGGTCAAAAAAACTGATTCTTGTATCAACCCTTGTCCTTAACGTCGGCCTCCTGGCTGTTCTTAAATATACAAATCTTATTTTAAATACCGTAAGTTTTTTTAGAACCAGGGCGGGAAAAGCGCCGGTTATGACGGTTCAGTGGTATGCTTCCCTTGCAATAAGCTTTTATACACTTCAGATTGTGGCCTATTTGCTTGACTGCTATTGGGGAGTAACCGAAAGGGAAAAGAATGTATTAAGGCTCCTTCTTTTTACCTCTTATTTCCCCCAAATGATTTCAGGCCCCATAAGCAAGCATGACGAGCTGGCGCCAAAGCTTTTTTCGGAGCACAGCTTTGATTATGATCGTGTAACCTCGGGAATGCGCAGGGCAGGCTTTGGTATTGCCAAAAAAGTAATTGTGGCGGACAGACTGTCGGTTCCGGTTGGAGCACTGTTTGCCAATCCGGACACCTATTCCGGCATCTGGGTATGGGTTGCGGCAATTATGTTTATTACCCAGCTTTATTTTGATTTCAGCGGTTGTATGGACATTGTACTGGGTGTTTCCAAGTGTTTTGGAATCGAGCTTACAGAGAACTTCAAGGCCCCCTTTCTTTCCAAAAATATGCAGGAATTCTGGCAACGCTGG
Organism: Lachnospiraceae bacterium; assembly: GCA_045642625.1. Lineage (GTDB taxonomy): Bacteria > Bacillota > Clostridia > Lachnospirales > Lachnospiraceae > UBA1258. The sequence continues at coordinate 371 of JAZUJC010000136.1, read as the reverse complement.
CACATTACCCTTGGAGCTTGGCTTAAGGCTTATGTAATGTACCCGCTTTTAAAGACCAAAGCTCTTTCCGAAATGGCCGTAAAATGTAAAAAGAAATTCGGTAAACAGGGAAAGAAAATTCCGTCATATATTGCTATGATTGCGGTGTGGTTACTTATGGGACTCTGGCACGGCAATTCCTGGAAATATGTAATTGGTGAGGGCTTGTGGTTCTGGCTCATAATAGTGCTTGGTCAGGTATTTGAACCCTGCTTTAAAAGCTTAAAGAAGCTGCTTCACATCAATGACAGGGCATTCTGGTTTAAGGCTTTTCAAGTGGTAAGAACCCTTGTTTTGTATAGCTTCGGCATGATTTTCTTTAATGCCAAAAG
>JAZUJC010000135.1:0-2401 GCA_045642625.1 Lachnospiraceae bacterium | reverse complement strand
ATCATGGGATAGAAGTTTTCGCTCTTACGGTCTACGGAAGGCCATACGGAAACGATAACCTTAATACCCATTGAATGGAGCTCGTCTACCATAGCCTTGGGATCGGGCCAGTACTTGGTATCGAATTTCCAGTCACCCTGTACTGTCCAATGGAAGAAGTCAATAACAATCTGGTCAATCTTAATACCTTCTTTTTGATACTGTCTTGCAACGGTAAGTACTTCTTCCTGAGTACGGTAACGAAGCTTACACTGCCAAAGACCCATCAAATCCTCGGGGAACTTGGGAGCATAACCGGTAACTGAAGCGTAATTTGCAACAATTTCCTTGGGACCGTCAGCAACGGTAATCCAGTAATCCATATCCTTTGTAGACTTGGCAATCCATTCGGTAATATTCTTACCAAAGGTTACACGACCTACAGCGGGGTTGTTCCACAGGAAGCCGTAGCCAAGTGAAGAAACGGCAAAAGGAACGCTGATCTGTGAATTTCTCTGAGCAAGCTCAAGAACAGAGCCCTTCAAATCGATGAAATCCTGCTGATACTGTCCCATACCGTAAATCTTTTCATCTTTATTTGCTTCAAATTTAACATTAAGAGAATAATCGGAACCACCGATAATACCCTTCCACTCTCTGTTGATTACCTTCAAGCAACGGCTGCCCTCAAGAAGAGTACCGTCATACATGGCAAAATATTCTCTTAAAAACAGCTTGTCATCTCTGTAAAAAGAAATAATACCAACAAAGTTAATCTCTGCCTTAATACGGCCATTCTTAATATACGCATTGGTGCGCTTATCGATTGTGCCGTCTCCAACCCAGTGATCGATTTCAAAAGTTTTGATTTCTGCGTCGCATTCAGCGGGTGTTTCGGTAAGTGCCCACTCATTATCGGTAAACTTACCAAACATTGTAGACCTTACTCTAAGCGAATCCTTGCCCCAGGGCTCGATTCTTAAGGTTTCCCCTGCCTTCTTGGCAATAAGGGCGTTCTTTTCAATAATAAATTCCATAAGAACAATTCTCCTCGTGTTTGTTGTTATTACAAGTTAACCTGTCGGGTTTGCCCGACGGTAATAAAATTATAGCAAAGGAACAAATTATTGCTATGTATATTTCTCTTAAAAATCTTATGTTTCTATTTTCTTTTGCCACAGAGATTTGAATCAAAAACACAAAAACCCGGTTTTTTCGTAAAAACTCTTTAAAAAATTGACTGTAAAAAGAATGAAATCTATAATTAACCTAAAAATGCGGCAATATCAAAAATATGATATTTCTATTATTTGTGAGGCAAATATGTTTGATGTGGAAAAAGTAACCGCGGACTGCGTTAACTGGATAAAGAATTTTTTTGAAGAAAACGGGCCGGATTGTAATGCAATTGTAGGAATTTCCGGCGGTAAAGACAGTTCGGTAGTGGCTGCTCTTTGCACTAAAGCCCTTGGTAAGGACAGGGTAATCGGTGTTCTTATGCCCAATGAAACCCAGTCGGATATTCAGGCCGCCTACGACTTGGTAAATCATCTCGGAATAGAATATATGGTCATAAACATACACGAAGCGGTTGAAGGTGTTAAAAAATCCCTTCCCTTTGAACCCACCGTTCAGACCCTTACAAATATCCCTCCCCGAATCAGAATGACTACCCTGTACGCCATCGGTCAAAGCAGAAACGGTCGCGTGGCCAACACCTGCAACCTTTCCGAAGACTGGGTCGGATATTCAACCCGCTACGGCGACTCCGCCGGGGATTTCAGCCCCCTTTCAAAGCTTACCGTAACAGAGGTAAAAAAAATAGGAGCCTATTTAGGACTCCCCTCTCACCTTGTTAACAAGGTGCCCACAGACGGTTTATGCGGAAAAACCGACGAGGAAAACCTTGGTTTTTCCTATGATACCCTTGATAAATACATTCGCGGCATTGAAGAACCCAACGCCGCGACTAAAGAAACAATTGATAAAAAGCACAGGCTCAATCTTTTCAAATTAAGCTTTATGCCTGTTTTTGAACCCGGCCAAATTTCCTATAAATGACAATCAGGCCGATAACACCAAGCAGTGAAATAATCTCCGCTATTCTCCAAAGTGCCGGCTGCTTAAAAGCCACGGTAATATTACCGCTGTACCCGGCCGGTACTTCTACATTGATAAGGTTAAGATAACCGTTGGAAACGGTAAGCCTCTTTCCCTCCGAATCCCTGGCAACATAGCCTTTGTAATTTAGCTTTGGAACCTGAACTACCGAGGCCTCACCCTTATTGATCACATTCACGGTAACACTGTTGTCCCTGTTCGCCACAACACTGTAGCTGTCCAGGTGATTATTTTCGGGAACATATTCCGTTATAATAAGCTCTGTTCCCGGTTTTAAATATTCACAGGCTCCCATATATCC
>JAZUJC010000134.1:0-2368 GCA_045642625.1 Lachnospiraceae bacterium | reverse complement strand
GAGCCCACAGGTCCCTTCGGTGCAAAATCAATCGGCGAGATCGTAATAAACACTCCTGCACCTGCTATAACTCATGCAATTTATCGTGCAACGGGAGTATGGCATAGAGAGATTCCTATCACACCCGAGCAAATAGCAATGTCAAAGCCCGATTAAATCTTTTAAGGCTGATAATTAAAGTATCGAAGCATAAAAGTATTTAATGTATCGAAGCATAAAAATTTAAGGTATCAAAACATTAAAACAACTGCTCTTCAAAATACATATAAGGACAAACTAAACCAATGAAAAAATTATTTTCAATTTCAAAAGAAGCATTTAAGTTCGATGCAAAAATGCCTCTCCACCAGGCAATTCCTCTTGGCTTACAGCATGTACTGGCAATGTTTGTAGGAAACCTTACTCCACTGTTAATCATTACAAGCACCTGCGGCCTTAATGTCGATGAATTTGCCGGCTTACGTCTTAGCTTATTGCAAAATGCCATGCTGATCGCTGGTATCGTAACATTGATTCAGTTATTCTCTATCGGTCCTATCGGAGGAAAAGTGCCTATTATAATGGGTACCTCATCCGGGTTCATCGGTGTATTCAAAAGTGTTGCCGCAACAATGGGTGGTGGTGTAATTGCGTACGCTGCCATAATGGGTGCTTCACTGATTGGTGGTGTGTTTGAAGGTATCTTGGGATTTTTCCTCAAGCCTCTCAGACGCTTCTTCCCTTCCGTTGTTACCGGAACCGTCGTACTGTCAATCGGACTAAGTCTTATATCAGTCGGTATAAGTTCCTTCGGTGGCGGACAGGACGCTCATGATTTCGGTTCGATAGAAAACCTTTTGTTAGCGTTTTTTGTTTTATTAGTCATTTTAGGTTTCAAACATTTCGGAAAGGGCTTTTTAAGTTCATCTTCCATACTTATAGGTATCGTTTGCGGATATATCGCAGCTATCATAATGGCTCAAGTACTTCCTACAACCGCTTTCTATTTCGATTCCGAGAAACAGCTTTATTTTGAATATACAAAGGGATGGGTACTTGACTGGCAAAAGGTTCTTGACGCTCCCTGGTTCGCTATTCCCAAGGTAATGCCTGTAAAACCTGTTTTTGATCTAAGAGCCATAATTCCTGTGTTAATAATGTTTGTCGTTACTGCTGTAGAAACTGTCGGTGATATTTCCGGTGTTACCGAAGGTGGTTTTGGCCGTGAGGCAACCGATAAGGAGCTTTCAGGCGGTGTTATTTGTGATGGTATCGGTTCAACACTTGCAGCTGCATTTGGCGTTCTTCCCAATACCTCATTTAGCCAGAACGTAGGACTTGTAGCTATGACCAAGGTAGTCAATCGTATTGCATTATCAACAGGTGCTATTTTCCTTGTTCTTTGCGGCCTTTGCCCTAAGCTTGGAGCTCTTGTTTCAATCATGCCCCAGTCAGTACTTGGCGGCGCTGCAGTTATGATGTTCTCATCTATCATAGTGAGTGGTATACAGCTTATCACCAAGACTCCTCTCACCCCCAGAAACCTTTCTATCGTATCTGTTTCTCTCGGTGTAGGTTACGGAATGGGTGCAAACTTAAATATCCTTTCTAAAACACCCGCAATTGTACAGCTTATTTTCGGCGGTTCAGGAATCGTACCCGCAGCCATAGTAGCTATCCTCCTAAACATCATCCTTCCTAAGGATAAGCCCGTTAAGGAGAATAATCCTATTAATGCGAACAATTCCGCTACTGAGAACATTTCTGTTAATGAAAACAATACTGTTAATTAAAATATTAAATCATAATTAGCACTTAAATAAATTAATCTGTATGTACAAAAAACTCTGCATTATGATATGTACCCGAATCACGGACACATATTTATGCAGAGTTTTTTAATTAATCTATTATTTATCTATTATATTTCGGTCTTCCACCGATTCCAGGTCTTAGCCAATCGCTTCCCCAGTCTGAACCACCTGAATCCCAGCTGTCACTTCCCGAATCCCAATCATAACTCGAATCGCTGTCACTGCTTGACGAAAAGTTCTCTTCATAATAATTCGACGAAGTAAAATCGTAATTATCATCCCATTCGGAATCAGTCCATGTATATTCATAATCGGCTTTATTGTCTGTGAACGAAGCCGGAAGAGACGAATATTCTATGGGATAGTAATCATATGAATCATAATAGTAATAGTCACCATGATAGCTACAGTAAACTGTGTCATCATACATATAATAATGAGGAGTACTGTATCTTCTGAGAGGAATAAATGCTATTACAGTCACTACCAGGAACACACCCAGGAAAACCGGCCATTTTACTTTCTTTTTATTAAGCAATTCGCCCTTTTTTACCAGCGACAACACAATAAACAGA
>JAZUJC010000133.1:0-4721 GCA_045642625.1 Lachnospiraceae bacterium | reverse complement strand
ATTCAGTTTCATTTCCACAAGCAGCTAAACCAAGAACACAGGCAATGACACATAATAATGTAAGAATTCTCTTCTTCATGTGTTAATCACCTTTCTTTTTATACTGTACCGTGCTTCTTTGCGGGACGTTCTTCGAACTTTGTAAATAACATTTCGAAAGCACCGATTACATACTTACGTGTATCAACGGGCTCAACGATCTGATCTACATATCCTCTCTTTGCAGCACTAACAACATTGTTCTGAAGAGCTGCATATTCAGCTGCCTTAGCATTGATAACGTCAGCATCCTGTCCGTCATACATAATCTTAGCAGCAAGCTTAGCATCCATTGTACCGATTTCGGCATTGGGCCAAGCAATTGTAATATCGCATCCGATAGCCTTGGAGTTCATAACGGTGTATGCGCTTCCAAGAGCCTTACCGATAACAACATTTACCTTGGGAACGGTAGCGTTTGCAAAAGCATAGGTAAGCTTTGCAGCAGCCTTGGCCATCTTCTTTTCAGCTTCTACAGTAGCCTTAAAGCCGGTAACATTTGTGATAGTAAGTACAGGAATTGAGAAAGCATCACAGAAGTTAACAAAATCTGTTGCCTTAGCACATCCGCAAGGGCAAAGAACTGTATCCATCTTCTTAGCTACCTTTCCATCTTCACCGATAACTTCAGATCTGTTAGCAACAACACCAACAGTCTTTCCGTTAAGGCGAACGAAACCTGTAACCATAGACTGAGCAAAATCACTCTTAATCTCAACAAAGTTGTTATCATCAGCGATTAATGAAGCAAGAATTGCTGTATCGCCTACACAACCTTCAATACCTTCAACGGCACGGTTAAGATCATCTGTGCAATCCTGTTCGTCTGCATAGCAATCATTGTCTGAAGGTAAAATAGAAACAAGTTCACGGATAGAAGAAAGAATGTATCCTTCCTCACCCACACCTGAAACTACTCCTGCCTCGCTCATGAACTTAGCAGATGCTGTATCACACTTTGCTGTATAATTTCCGTCAAGAGCATTGGGAGCATTAACGAAAAGCTTAGCATTCTTTTCTTCCATAAATGTGAAGTCAGCCATGGACTCAGAAATAGCAAGTCCACCACCACAGTTTCCAAATACAGCTGCAATCTGAGGAATAACGCCTGAAGCAGCTGCCTGCTTGGCATAAATAGATGCCATTGCGTCAAGAGCATCTGTTGCTTCCTCAAGTCTCAATCCTGCTGAATCAAGGAGACCGATAATAGGAGCGCCCATCTTTAAAGCAAGGTCATAAAGATTAGCGATTTTTCTTGCATGCATTTCACCAACAGTTCCGTTTAATACGGAAGCATCCTGGCTGTACACATAAACAAGTTTGCCGTCGATTGAACCGTAACCGGTAATGACACCGTCGGAGCAAGCGTCGGACTGTTTCAAATTGAAATCGGTATTACGAGCTGTAACTAAAGCACCGATCTCAGCGAAACTGTTCTCATCGAGAAGAGAAAGGATTCTCTGTCCCGCTTTTGAAGTAGTACTCATTTGGTTTACCTCCATTAAATTATATTTAAATAAATAGTGATTTTCGGCTCAAAACAGCCTTTCACGCACTAAACCACATTCGCATATCAGTGTAGCATAAAACAAGTAAGGTTTTCAATAAAATATGGAAAAATTACATAAAAAAAAGAGCCGAAAATATGGCTCTTTTACTTATTTTTTTGTGTATTTTTATGCATAAATATTCACCGATGTTTCTTACAAAGCGATAATCACCGAATAATACTGCATTTTATCAAATTAAATCTTAAGGGTAAGCTGCACTTCCTGCTCAGCCTGCTGCTTAAACTCCTCTATCTGGAGAGTATTCATTTCGGGAAGATCCTTTAAGCTCTTTACCCCGAAGCTTCTCAAAAACTGTTCTGTGGTACCAAACAAAAGGGGACGTCCGGGTGCATCCTTACGTCCAAGCTCTTCAATAAGCTCATACTCCAAAAGCTTATTCACAGCATGGTCACAGCTGACACCTCTGATATTCTCTATTTCAAGCCTGGTAATAGGCTGCTTATACGCAATTATGGAAAGTGTTTCGATTACCGTATCGGTCAGATTCATTTTGCGTGGAGTCTTGGCTATTTTTGTCAAAATATCATAATAATCAGCCTTTGTTACAAACTGATATGAATCCTCCAGCTCTATAAGCTCTATTCCGTGCTTACCGGCCTTATATTCTTTTTGAATTTCCTCAAGAAGTTTTTTTGTTTCTTCAACATTTTCTTCTATTGTTTCCGCCAGTTTTTTAACCTCTACGGATTCTCCCAAAGCAAACATAATTGCTTCAAGAGCTGCTTTTTTATTAATCTCGCTCATTATTTTGCCTCATTGGAAGTAATAATAATATCGTCGTTGATGTCTTCCTGTTCAATAGTAATCTTTCCTACCTTCATAAGCTCCAATATTACAAGGAAGGATACTATAATCTCAGCCTTTGAATGCTGCTTTTCAAGAAGCTTTCTGAATGAAAACCTTTTATTGGAAAGAATAAAGTTCTCAATATACAGGGACTTGGCTTCCATATCCACTTCTTCTTTTTCCACGTTGCCGAATTTGCTTCGAATAGGGTCAATCTTGCTTTCTTCCCTCTGCATAAGAGCCTGGAAAATCTCATGAAGCTTTACAAGGTTCATATCCCCCACAAGCTCCTCATAGTCAATGGGCGCTCTGTACTTTTTAACCTCGTCGGGGAGGGTTTCACCCTTTGTAACCGAAATACCCGCATCTACCTGCATATCCCGAAGTTCAAAAGCCATATGCTTGTACATCTTGTACTCAAGAAGTTTTTGAACAAGCTCGGCTCTGGGGTCCTCTTCCACGCCTTCCTCATCAACTTCCTTGGGCAAAAGCATCTTGCACTTAATATCAACAAGAGTGGCTGCCATTACCAGAAACTCACTCATGATATTCATGTCCTCGGTTTGCATGTTCTTAATATATTCAAGATACTGATTGGTAATTTCAACAATCGGAATATCGTAAATATCAACCTTATTCTTTTCAATTAAATGAAGCAAAAGATCCAGAGGACCTTCAAACACTTCCAGTTTAAAAGAAAGTTCCATCTTATCCTGCGTTACACACCCGCCTGTATTTGCATGCCGGCTTTGCCAAAATGCTGCGGGTGGAAATATTAATCTTTATGTTTTAACTCTATATACACAATCTCCGCCGGGTTAAAAAGCCTTAACGGAATGGTGTGCATTCCAAGGCCACGGCTTACAATCATCTTTTTTCCGTCTTTTTTAAACAGGCCACCGTCATATTTAGGGAAAAGCCTGCACATAGGAGAAATCAACCCCCTCCAAAACGGGATTCTTACCACACCGCCGTGAACGTGTCCCGAAAGGGTTAAATCGGCTCCCCACTTTGAATAATTATCAAAATAATCCGGATTATGGGCCAAAAGAAGGTTAAACTTCCCGGTGTCTGCATCCCCCAGTACAGAGTTCAAATAGTCATCCGACATGGGAAATGTTTTAAAACGTCTGTAATATTCATAGCCTATTGAACAGCAGTAAATATCCACATCCTCGGAAATAATTCTTTCATTGGCTCGTATTATAACCTTATCACCAATAGCTTTACAATAATCGGCATTCATGGTGCCGTAAACCTCAGGATATATTCTGGTTCGAAACTCATGGTTGCCCTCAGCATAAATAATCTCGTATTTTTCGGAAAGCCTCGCGATAAAATCAGATGCAGGGCTAAAATCCTTGCCGGGATAAGCCGTGAGAATATCCCCTCCCGCCAAAACAGCCGAAGGACTCAAACCGTCTATTGCCGCAATAACACTCTCATTATTTTTGCCGTAAACTTTATCATGTAAATCGCTCAAAAAAACAAAGCTTTTATCCCGCCTGATTTTTTCCGACTCAATCACGTATCTTTTTACTACAAAACGATGAGAATCCCAGACAATAAAAATAACAATCAATAATAAAATTAGTATGATTGGTACAATTACAAAGGGGTTCAAACCTAATCCTTTCGAAAATTTAAGCCCTTGACATTCGCCAAGGGCTCAAATGCTTTTTAGTTATATTTACGCTTTCTGGCTGCCTCAGACTTCTTCTTACGCTTAACGCTGGGCTTCTCATAGTGCTCACGCTTGCGGATTTCCTGCTGGATACCTGCCTTTGCGCAGCTTCTCTTAAAACGACGTAATGCGCTGTCTAAGGATTCATTTTCTTTTACGATAATGCTTGACATATTCTTACTTCCCTCCCTTCAGTCCCTTCACGTATATATCACTCGACATGACTGATTCAGGTTTTTCGTGTTTACACACATTTTTTATTATATCAAATTCTTGCAATTCGTCAACAATTATTTGCCGGCAAAAGAAAAATCGATATTATTTTTAGAGTTGACCCTCAAGAGTAGCCTTTGCTGCCTCTATAGCGGCAGTAATTCCCTCGGGATTCTTACCTCCGGCCTGTGCCATATTGGTACGACCGCCACCGCCACCGCCAACAAGACCGGCAATTGCTTTAATAAGATTTCCGGCATGTGCGCCCTTGCTCATAGCATCATCACTGGCCTTGGCAACAAGGTTTACCTTACCGTCAACAGCAGATGCAAGTACCACTACACCGCCGCCAATCTTATCTGAAAGCTGATCTGCCAAATCTCTTAAGGCATTCATATCCACACCGGGAACCTCGGCTGCCAGCACCT
>JAZUJC010000132.1:0-8642 GCA_045642625.1 Lachnospiraceae bacterium | reverse complement strand
TTTATTTGATTTTGGTAAATGGTGATTGGTGTGAATAAATTTTCTTTTGGCAGACGTATAGCAGCTTTTGTGTTGGCATTTGTTCTTTTTGTTACAGGCCCTCTGGCAGCCCATGCAGATGGCTATGACAGTGTAAATGCTTCGGGAAGCGATCTTGGAAAGTACATACTGGTAGGTAATTCGGGAAGCGGAACAGCTAAGGCTATGGTTAATGGTGAAGAGGTTGCCAATGCACTGCCCGGCACAAGAGTATATTTGTCTGCTACCGTAAATGCAGGGGCCAAAGCATATTTCAGCCACTGGAGTGTAATTGACGATGCGGTGACCATCGAGGATCCATTATCCCCCGAAACAAGCTTTATTATGGGAGATAGTGCTGTTCAGATTACCGCCCACTTTCTTAATGCCGAAATTCGCACTGTCTTATACAGCGTGGGTACTACAGGCGCATCAGGTGAGGCCGAAAGTCAGTCAAAGTATGACGGTGAAACTGTCGTTCTCAGGGATAGGTCATTTATGCTGGATGGCAGCTATCAGACAGGATGGTCGGTAAAACCGGACGGTTCCACAAAGGATTATGAGCTTAACGGCGATTATACGGATAATCAAGATATTACTCTTTATCCTTATTTTGAGAAGATTCACACAGTAACATTTAAGCCCGGTATTTATGCTAAAGATAAAGAAGATGTCATACTGGAAAAGCTTCCCGGTGAAACTCTTTATTTGAAGGGTTCGGTATCTGTTGATGATAAGGGAATTCACACTTATTCGGATATTTTTGAAAGCAACAGAGAACTGTTCAGACAGGAGGGATGGTCTCTTTCGGCTGACGGCACTGTTAAAGATTACGAAATAGGCGCGGCATATGATGCTGAGGCTGATATGGTGCTTTATCCCTATTGGCAGACGTTTTATAAGATTACCTATGCTAATGATTCATATGGTACCAAAATTGATGCTGATGCCGATTATTTTACCTACAAGTATTTTGATGAGCCTGCAATTCTTGAAAATACAATGTTTACAAGAGTCGGTTATATTCAAAACGGATGGTCGGTTACCAAGGGTTCATCGACGGTTGACTATTCTTTTTCCGGTGAGTATGTGACCAATAGCAGTATTACCCTTTATCCGGTATGGAAGCAAAACTGCATGGTAACCTATATGCCCGGAGCCGGTATTGAAGGAAAGGCAGTCAGCCAGACTAAATACTATCAAAAGGCATTGACACTGAAAGGGCAGATATATAAGAGAGAAGGCTATGTACAGCTTGGCTGGGCCACTGTGGAAGGGGCCGAATCAGCGGAATATGCTCTAAACGGTATATATTCCGTGGATAAAAACATAGTGCTTTATCCCGTGTGGAAGCCGGTAACCTATGGCCTTTGGGTTTCAAATGTTCAGGTAACCGGTGCCAATAAATCCGATGTTCTTGGTGACTCGACGGTTTCTTTTGATCCCGAATCGGAAACGCTTACTTTAAACGGAGCCCTTATAAATGATTTAACCGATGACTGTGATTCATATTCCGGTTCAAATGCCGCAATATATGCGTTAAATGAATCGGATGGCATTCATTCCATGGATGTGGGTCTTAAGTATCTTAATATTGAGCCTATAGGTGCAAATGTCATTAACGTAGCCGATGATGGCTATGCTGACGGCATTTATTCCTGTTGCCCCATAACCATTAACGGTTCGGGAACATTGGACATCAGCTGTGATCATCAGGGTATATATGTTGAAGACAACGATGAAGTTGAAAACACCATTGAAGCTGCTTTTGTAATGTTAAGCGGTAGTCTTTCAATTAATGCCGATCTTTGCGGCATTATGAGTTATGTGGAAGAAAGGGGAATAGGTGTCCTTGTTGAAGGTGGTAACCTTTCAATTATCGTATCAGGCTTAAATGACGAAGACAGGGCTGTGGGAATCGACTCTACAGGAGCAATCGATTATAAGGCTTTTGTTATGGATGGCGGAAACCTTGATATCAGTATTTTAAATTCCGGTAAAAGTGGTTCAAAAGCTGCCGGTTTATATGCGGCTTCCGAAGATGAAGGTGCGATTGAAATAAACGGCGGTAGCCTTAATATATCGGTATCCGACGGCGTGGCAATAAGCCCGGATATGTATGCCGAGGAGCTCCCTAAGGATTTTGTGGCTGCAATGGTCTTTAACGGAGGGGATATAACACTTTATGGAACCAAGGGTTCCATAGACGGTTATATGATTCTTGATGTTGATGAAGAAACGGAATTTTATGATTACTATATTTCAATCAATGATGAAATGACCGTTTATGCCGGCAACAGTTCGGAAGACGCATCGGAGACTGCTGATTATATAGGCAGGGAAAAGCAGTATAAATATGCCCGTTTTTCCGGTGCTGATTATGTTAAAGAAGAAAAAACAATAAATTTGTGGATAGGTACCGAGAGGGTTACGGAAAACAACCTAAGCGGTGGTGGCTGGAATTATGACCCCACATCCAGAACCCTGTTCATATCCAATCTTGATGCTACCAGAGGCTATGTCTGGGACGATGAAGACAGGAACGACTATAATGCAATCATTTATTCGGAAGATGATTTAAATATTGTTTTTTCCGGTGTTTCAACAATCGGTGATGAGGATTTACATGAATATTACGGTATTTATTGTGAAGGAAAGCTGACCTTATCAGGTGACGGATGCATTAATACCTACGGTGAATTCGGAATTTATGCAACCGGACTGATGACTGTTGAGTCGGGCAAAATAATTGCAGTCGGAGAAGACAGTGGTATATCCGGCGATAATATTAACAACTCATTGGTTATAAACGGCGGTGATGTAATTGCAACGGGAAATAAGAGAGCCAATTCAAAGGGTATTACATCCTTTGACAGGGTTACTTTTAACGCTGGAAGCATTACTGCTACGGGAAACAGTTTCGGTGCATCCGTAAAGGTGTTTAATCAGCACGGCGGAACGGCATATTTTGAGGCAAAAGGAACAACAACCGGATCCTTAAGAAGCAATTTTAAGGGGCTTGATGTTACTACACTTTATGTTTCCGCCGGTGAGCTTGAAGCCAAAGCCTGCGGCTATGGAATAGATGCAGAGCATTTTACATTAACAGGCGGAAATGTAGCGGTATATTGTACCGACAAAAGAACAGGGCTTTCGAAATCGGCTTACAGTTATGCTTTATACCTTCGTAAAAGCCTTACGGTTAACGGTGGAAAGCTTTATGCAGAGGGCTTGACACGAGCTGCTTCTTCCAATGAAAGATATTCTTTTGCATATACACAAAAGGGTGGGGAAGTAGTATTACGAACCACCGAAAAGAATGTTGCCGAAGAAGATAAGCGTTCGCCCGGAGCTTCGACTGCCATGACAATATATGATGGCACCATGACAATCAGAGGTGGTTTACTGGATGTTGAGGGACCGCATTATGCTATTTTAATAGGCAATGAACCGATTAAAGGTTCGGCAGTAAGCGGTATTAAGTTTTATGACGGTTCAGTTAAGGCAAAAGTAACGGATCAGGATAGTTCACTTACGGGAAAATATGCGGTTAACGGTGTATTTCTCGAATATCCTTCGTTATTTTTCTATAAAACAAAGGAAAACGGTAGTCTTTATTGTTATCAGGGAACCGGTTTTGCCCCTGCACCCGGTAAGAGGGCATATTTTGAAATAACCAACGGAAACCTTATTATTTATAAACCGGGAGCAGGTTGCGACGGGGCCGAAATAAGAGATTTACTTTCAAATAATACTGTTAATGTAATACGGGGAGAGACCTATTACAGGGATGACTATGCTCAGGTGGGCTGGTCTGTTACCGAGGGAGGTACCTTATCTTATAACTTTGGTGATGAGTATACCGATTCCGTAGACCTTATATTGTACCCCTATTGGCTTTCTGCATTTGAAATAACTTATCTTCCGGGTGATGCTGAGGAAGAGGATTCCTATGTGGCAGCAAAGCCCGAAAATAATTCTATTGTATTAAGAGACCGTTCATATACCAAGGCCGGCTATGTGCAAAACGGCTGGACCACAACTATAGGTGGGGACAAGGAATATGAACTTAACGGTGTATACAGCGATAATGCATCGCTTTCGCTGTATCCATCCTGGACAGATACCGTGAAGATTACATACAATCCCGGAACTCTCGGAATTGGTGATACAAAGGGTGTTTCGGTTAACATCGGGGACCATATATCACTTATGGGCAGGATATATGAGAGAGCCGGTTATTATCAGGCGGGATGGAGCCTTACTGATGGCGGTAAAATGGCTTATGACCTTGGCGAAGAAATCGATGTTGAGGATGAGCTGTCACTTTACCCGGTTTGGGTGCGAGGCAATATTATTTCCTACAAGCCCGGAACATCAATCGGAAGCGGAATCATAAAGGAAACAGCAGGAGAAGCATCAGAGTACTTTGATGTGAAGACCTACGGTGTTGATTACACATTAAAAGAAGCTGTATATGCTTATGAAAAGGGTGAAGGCGAAGAAGTTGACTATGTTATGTTTGGATGGTCAACCTCAGATGGTGGTGAAAAAGAATATGATTTGGGTGAAGTAATAACTGTTGACGCCCCCCTCGTTCTTTATCCCGTATTTGTGCCCGATAAGCTTTGGATTGACGTGGATTGTGCTAAAAAGGTCAGCGTAGCGGGATCGACTGATACTGTTTCCGTATTTGAGTACAGCACTCTTCCTCAAAAGCCTGCGGTAAATGTTTACGATGGATCCAAATTACTGAAGCTTAATAAGGATTATTCCGTTTCATACAAAAATAACACCAATAAATCCATGATTGTCGCTGATTTAGCCGATTCGGGTGTTAAGGTCAGTGACTCTGCATTGACAGCAAAAGAAAAGGCTGCATTACCTCAAATTGTGGTTACCGGTAAGGGTAATTATTCCGGAACAGAGATTTGTTATTTTTCAATTGAACCAAAGTCCATAGCTGCAGGTGATTTTGCATACAGTCCGGATTTCCTTTATGAATATGCAGAAAAGAGCGGTAAACCCGTAGTAAACAAGCCGGGAGTAACCGTATCCCAGACACTTGTTAACAAAAAGGTTAAAAAGCTTGGGGCTAAAAAAGAATTTTTGGTATCGTATTACAATGCTGTTTTGGCAGATGGCGAATACCAGACCGATTCTGATGGAAATCTGTGTTACGACGGTGAAGCATTAACCGGTATTTCAGAAGCAGGTAAATACGTAGTAGTGGTTGAAGGTGTGGGTAATTACACAGGAAAGCACACTATTAAAGCAGAGATTACCAATAAAAAGCTGATAACAAAGACAAGCTTTAAGAATGTTACCAATAAAAACTATAACAATGGAATTTCAATTACACAGGATTCGCTGGCTGTTTATTATGGCAAGCTTAAACTGGAGGAAGGTACTGACTATATTGTAGGATATTCAAACAATAAAGCGGTAGGTACTGCCACTGTTACAGTTACGGGTATAAATGATTATTTGGGCAGTAAATCAGCAACCTTTAAGATAAACGGTACAGCTCTCAGTAAGTTGAAAATCGAGGGCTTTGTGTCCAAATGTGAGTATAAGCATTACAAAGAATATAAGCAGGATTCATTAGCTTTCTACTATATAGACAAGGATAAGCAGAAGCAGTATCTGACAGAGGGTAAGGATTATACGGTTTCATATTCCAATAATACCTTGCCGGGAACAGCCACGGTAATATATACAGGAAAAGGCGGATATACGGGAACCGTTAAGAAGACCTTCTCGATTACCGGTATTCCTATGTCAAAGGTTACGGTAAATAACTTTACATCTCAATCCTTTGTATATGACGGTATGCCTCACGGCCTCGAGTTTAGTACTGAAGCTGTAAACCATAAGGAGTCAAAGGCAGTATATTTGACATATAAGTCCGTAGGCTCAAATAAGGAAACCGTTATTACTCCTGTACCTTTGCTTACCGCCAGACAGTTTGAAAATCATTTGGACGGTTATTTTGTCCGTTATATTGAGGACACAACAAAGAAGGGCAACAATGTTTCCGTAGGAACCGCAACCGTTGAACTGGTGGGAAGCGGAAAATATACCGGTGTGGTAAAGAAATCCTTTAAAATAACCGCTTATGATATTAATAAGGATTTATCCGATCGTGTATCGGTCGTTTACGATGACAGGCAGGTTTATACAAAGGGTAAAGTGACTCCTGAGGTAAAAGTACTGTTTAAAAACGGCGATGGAGAAACCGTAACCCTGACGGCCGGTAAGGATTATACCCTGACCTATTTGAACAACACTGCGTTCAATGATTTGTCAAATCCTAAGAAACTGCCTACTGTTAAGCTTGTCGGTAAGGGTAATTATTCAGGTACAAGGGCAAAAGAATATTTTGCAATCGATAAGCGGGACATAAATACCGTTAATGCGGTAGCAGTGGATAAAGCATACAATTCCAAGGCAGATAACTATACGACTACTGTTACGCTGACAGATATCAATAATGGTAAAATGGCTGCCGGAACCGATTACGAAAAGATTATTACCTATGTGTATGCTCAGGATGTAACTGTAATAAATAAGGGTATTTCTTATGATAGAAGCGCCGGTGATACTGTTGTAAAAGGTGATATTGTGCCTGCATCGGAAACCGGAACCAGGATGAAGATGATTATTACCGGTCGAGGTAATTATTACGGCACAAAGGAAATTGAATATTTAATCACAAAAGCTTCGATTACATCGGTTAAAGTAGAGTTTAATAAGAAATTCTATTTTGACAATATGAGAGAAGTGCGCCCTACAAAGGATGATTTTGTGGTTAAGGTCAAGGTAGGAAAGACCTGGGAAATTCTTGATGAAAGTAACTATGAAATTGTTGCGGACAGTTATGCAGGCAACACCCTGAAGGGAGCCGGTTCCTTTGTGTTACACGGACTTGGCAACTATGGCGGTAAGCTGACCGTCAAATTTGCAATTCAGGCCAAGGGATTTTCCTGGTGGTTTTTCAGGTAATATTTCTTTTTCACATATTGTGATATTATATGTTTTGGCTTTAGGGAGACAGGCAGAATGTCTGATAGATTTATTAAAGTAAGAGATAAAATACTGGAAGTATTAAAAAATGACACATTTTCGGAATATCTTGGTATAGAGTTTGTGGAGGCCCGGACTGATTTTATTAAGGCTAAAATTCCTTTTTGTGACAAAATAAAGAATTGCTATGGCACCACCCATGGGGGAGTGTTGTATTCACTGGCCGATATTGTGGCCGGAGGGCTTGCATGTATGTGCGGCAAGTATTGCTCAACGGTAAACGGTAATTTAAACTATCTGTTGCCGGCTGTCAGCAGGGATTATATATACTTAGAGGGCAGCATAGCCAGAGCGGGTCTTCATTTGGTGGTTGTAAATGTAGAAATAAAAAATGATGAGGGTATTCTGTTGGATAACGGGACTTTTACATTTTTTAAACTTGATAAAGATGTATTGGACGACTGATAAAAAAGAACAGGCGGTGAGATAAGTGCTGGAATTAAAAAATATTAATTACATTGTAGAGGATAAGGGTAAGGAAATAGAAATCCTTAAAGATATTAATCTTAAAATCGGAGATGGGTTTGTAGCAATTACCGGTCCAAACGGTGGCGGCAAGTCAACCCTTGCCAAGATTATTGCGGGAATTATTACCCCTACTTCCGGTCAGATTATTTATGACGGCGAGGATATTACCGGTTTATCCATAACCGAGCGTGCAAAAAAGGGCATAAGCTTTGCATTTCAGCAGCCGGTTAAGTTTAAGGGACTTACGGTTAAGGATTTGCTTACGCTGGCAGCCGGAAAGGATACAAGCATAAACGATGCCTGTGAGATTCTTTCGGAAGTCGGCCTCTGCGCAAGAGACTATATTAACCGTGAACTGAATGCATCCCTGTCCGGAGGCGAGTTAAAGCGTATAGAAATTGCTATGATTCTTGCCCGTGCAACAAAGATTTCCATTTTTGATGAGCCCGAAGCCGGAATTGACCTTTGGAGCTTCAATTCACTTATAAAAGTATTTGAAAATATGCACCAGAAAGTAAAGGGTTCAATTATCATTATTTCCCATCAGGAGAGAATTCTTAATACTGCCGATCAGATTATTCTTTTAGGCAAGGGATATGTGGATAAGGTAGGTACCAAGGAGGAAATATTCCCCGCAATTGTAAGCGATATTGGCAATGTGGCCTGTGAAAAGCTGGTAGGAGGTGCTAAGTAATGAATACTTTTGAAGAAAACTTACTGGCTGAACTGGCCGATATTCACGGTGTGCCTGAAGGTGCTTATAATATTCGTGCAAATGGAAAGGCAGTAGGAAGAAATTCATCGGCCAATATTGAGATTGTGCCCAAAGAGGACAAGCCCGGAATAGACATAATTATAAAAGCGGGAACAAAGCATGAAAGTGTTCATATTCCGGTTATTATAAGTGAATCCGGTCTTAAGGACCTTGTATATAATGATTTTTATATCGGTGAGGATGCCGATGTAACAATCGTGGCAGGCTGTGGAATTCACAACTGCGGCGATCAGGAATCGGCTCATGACGGAATTCATACCTTCCATTTGGCCAAGAATGCAAAGGTTAAATATAT
>JAZUJC010000131.1:0-12450 GCA_045642625.1 Lachnospiraceae bacterium | reverse complement strand
GGTGAAGACAAGAAGGTCGGCTACAGAGAGGCTTTCCAGCTTAAATACATAGGCGATCACGTGGTGTTCAACCCTGCTACAGCGGTAGTTGAAGTAATTAACGAGGTTGATCGTATGGCAAGCCTTGCAGGTGAAAACCTGAACCGTGCCATGAATGCGCTTATTACCCTGGATAACGAAGATATTGCCGAGGTATATAAGGTCGAAGAGAATATTAACTTCTTAAATCACGCCATTACTAACTATCTTGTTAAAATAAACCAGACTACACTTCCTATCGAAGACTTACAGTCCATCGGTGGCCTGTTCCATGTGGTAAATGATATAGAGCGAATTGGTGACCATGCCGAAAACATTGCAGATTCAGCAATGCAGCGTAAAGAAACCGGTGTGGCAATATCCAAGATAGCTCAGCAGGAACTTGGTATTATGCTTGACAAGGTTAACGAGATGTACCGTCTGTCAATCGAGGTATTTACCCATGGTAAAGACGATAACCTGGCCACAATCAGAAGGCTTGAAGAAGAGGTTGATGAACTCGAGAGAAAGTATCAGAAGAATCATGTTGACCGTCTTACACAGAATGCCTGCACACCTGAAGCCGGTATGATTTTCTCGGATATTGTATCCGGTCTTGAAAGAATCGGCGATCACTCAGTTAACATTGCTTTCTCAATGCTGGGTGGAGATATCAATGACGAAGTAAAGGGCTGAATAAGTTGAGATAGTAGTCAGTGAATAAAGAATAATTTGCAATTAAAAACAGTTGTCTGTTTTGCATCCGTAACCGGATGATATCAGACAACTGTTTTTGCTTTATATGAGACCTAGTCCTGTAGGAGATGATGGACTTACAGGACAAACTGAGTTGGATAAGCTCATACAACTCCATTTATGATAATACAGTTTTATGCATTGAGCATTTGATAGTAGAAGCCCTTCTTCTCAAGCAGTTCCTCGTGATTTCCCTGCTCTATAATGTTGCCGTCCTTCATAACAAGGATTAGGTCGGCACTTTGAATTGTTGACAGTCTGTGGGCAACTATGAAGCTTGTACGACCTTCCATAAGTGTTTGGAAGGCTTTTGTAATCTTTATTTCGGTTCTTGTATCGATAGAAGAGGTTGCTTCGTCCAAAATAAGGATAGGCGGAATATTGAGCATTACGCGGGCTATACAAAGAAGCTGCTTTTGTCCGGCTGACAGGTTGCCTCCATCCTGGGAAAGCATTGTGTCGTAGCCATTCTCCAAACGCATGATAAAGCTATGGGCATGCGCTTTTTTGGCTGCCTCAATTATCTGTTCTCTGGTAGCTTCCTTGTGACCGTAAGCAATATTTTCGGCCACTGTGGCTGATTTTAACCAGGTTTCCTGAAGTACCATACCGATATTTGATCTTAATTCTTTTTTGTGAATAGTGTCTGATGACAAACCATCAAAAAGAATCTCGCCGGCATCAGGTTCAAAGAATCTCATCAAAAGATTGATAAAGGTTGTTTTGCCGCATCCTGTGGGGCCAACAATCGCAATGTGATTGCCCTTGGGTACTTTGAAGCTTATATCATATAAAAGTTTTTTGGACTTATCGTAGCTGAAGGCCAAATCCTTAATCTCAATTTCTCCGGTGAGCTTCGGTGAGATGGCTGCTTCTTTGCCCTCTTTAATGTCCATGGAATTGTCTGTATCCATAAATTCAAAAATACGGCCGGCACAGGCAACGGCGTTCTGGAACTCGGTAATAACGCCGGATATTTCATTAAAGGGCTTTGTGTACTGGTTGGCATAGCTTAAAAAGCAGGACAGAGTTCCGATTGAAATAGTGCCTGCAGAGCCTGATAAGAGTGCTCCGAAAATACCGACACTGGCATATACGAGACCGTTAACAAATCTGGTAACGGGGTTTGTGGTGGAAGAGAAGAACAATGCTTTAAGGTTAACGCCTGCATAGGTTTCGTTTAACTCATTAAAACGTGTGCTCTTTGCATCTTCGGCACCGAATGCCTTAATCAGTCGAATTGCATTTACAGATTCATTAATGTAACCTGTCATCTCACCCTGAAGTTTGGCCTGTGTTTTAAAGTGTGTGTAGGTCTTCTTTGAAATAAATGATGCCGCAAACAAAGAAAGGGGAGTTAATACTACTACCACAATTGTTATTAGCCCATTTGTTACAAACATAAAAACAAGGGTTCCGATAATAGTAAGGATACCGGTAAAAAGCTGTGAGAAACCAAGCAGGAGACCGTCGGACAATCTTTCAACATCGGAAATGGTGCGGCTTAATATATCTCCGTGGCCCATGCGGTCAAGGGTTGCCACCGGCACCTTGTGTATTTTGTTAAGCATGTCTTTACGAACATCTCTTACTATTTTAAAGGTTACCCGGTTGTTGCTGAGGGTCATAATAAAATTGGAAAGACCACCCAGAAGAAGGGTAATAAGAAAATATAGCAGTATTGTTTTTATGCCATCAATATCCACATTGCCGGCTCCGAACATACAGTCAACCGCGCGGCCGGTGAGGATGGGGATATAAAGTGTGGATAATACGCTTATTATCGCCATAACCAGTGACAGGAAGATAAGGGGTAACTGAGGCTTTATTAATTTAAGAATTCTTTTGTAGATTTCTTTGTTTTTCATTTACATTTCCTCCCTTCCTGACTGTGAATTTACTATTTCCTTATATACATCGCAGGTATTAAGCAGTTCATCATGGCTTCCGAAACCGGCCATTTTTCCATCATCCAAAACCAGGATTTTGTCGGCATCCTTAACCGAAACAACACGCTGCGAAATAATAATCAGTGTCATGTCTTTTAATTCTTTCAGGTTGCTTCGAAGCCTTGCATCGGTTGCATAGTCAAGAGCACTTGAAGAGTCATCAAGAATAAGAACAGGATTATTTTCCACAACGGCTCTTGCAATGGTAAGTCGCTGTTTCTGACCACCGGAAAGATTGGCTCCGGCTTCGGTAAGTATATAATCGAGGCCTTCTTCTTTTTTCTCTACCACTTCTTTGCCTTCACTGATTCTGAGAGCTTCCCAAAGTTCTTCATCGGAAGCGTTGGCCGAGCCCAGTGTAAGGTTGTTTCTGATGGTTCCGGTAAAGAGCTGGGCCTTTTGCGGCACAAGGGAAATTGTGCTTCTAAGGGATTTTAAACTATAGTCACTGAGGGGATTTCCGAATATCTTTATTTCGCCCTCGGAAACATCGTAAAATCGCATAATCAGGCTTGAAAGTGTTGATTTTCCAGAACCGGTACCTCCGATTACACCGATGGTCTCGCCCTTTGAAATATTAAAGTTAAGATTTTCAAGGGAAGGAGCGCCGGCACCGGGGTAGGTGAAGCTTACATTCTTAAAAGAAAGAACGTCTGAAACGGTGCAAAGCTCACGGGCATCCAGGGTTCCGTTGTCTTCAAGGGTATTGGTAACATCCATGGTGTCGGCAATTCGTGAAGCGCTGGCAGATGCCTTGTTGATGGTTACAAAAAGATTTGTAAGCTTAACAAGCTCTATAAGAATCTGTGACATGTAGTTAATAAGCGCAATTACCTGACCGTTTTTTAATATTCCGTCGTTAACAAGATTTCCTCCCTGCCAGATAACCACCATGAGAGCCAGGTTTACTATTATAAGAGTGGCAGGGTTTAATATGGCCGATATTGCAGAGGTGGCTTTGTTCATGCGGTAGAATTTGTTGTTGTCTTCTATGAATTCGGCTTCTTCCTCATCGGCTGCATCAAAGGCTCTTACTACACGGGCGCCTGCCAGATTTTCTCTTATATGAAGGGTAATATCATCAAGCTTTCGCTGGATTTTTTTATATCTGGGAATTGTGGTAAGGGTAATGGTTGTTACTATTACAAAAAGAACAGGAATAACCAGTGTGAAAATGATTGCAGCCTTAACATTTATTGTAAAGGCCATAATCATGGCACCGAATACAATAAAGGGAGAGCGAAGCAGCAGGCGAAGCACCATGTTTACACCGTTTTGCACTGAGTTAATATCATTGGTCATTCGTGTAATAAGTGTGGAGGTACCCTGTTTATCCGTGTTTTCATATGAAAAAGAAAGAATCTTTGAGAAAAGGTCGGTTCTGACTCCCTTTGCAAAGCCTATGGCTGCTCTGGCGGCAAAATACTGGGCTATCAGGGCGCAGGTAAGGCCGATAAGTGCAAGCAGCACCAATAAACCTCCGCATTTTAATATGGTTGAGTTATTGCCGGTATTTTTTAAAGTATAAATACCCTCATCGATAATCTTTGCCATAACCAGTGGCACGAACAGTTCGAATATGGCTTCAAGCATCTTAAAAGCAGGAGCTATGATACATTCTTTTTTATAGTTTGACAGGTATTTTAATAGTCTTTTCATAATAATTCCGCATCTTTTTATTTTTTATTATTTTGCCTGAATCGTAAGTTATTATTAACCTTAATCACTTCTTTTTTGAGCAAGAAAAATTATACCCTATTTATTTATTATTTGCATTCTTTTTTCTTTACTTGCAATATAATCGGATATATAATCAATTCTATATATTTTATACACAATATGTAGTGTATTTATGTTTGAAAACTGTATAAATCATTTGGAGGGATTGCAATGAAAGTGTTGGAAGATTATGTAAGGACAATACCCGATTTTCCTGAACCGGGTATTATGTTTAGAGATATAACAAGTGTTTTACAGGATGCGGACGGTCTTGAACTGGCTGTTAATACCATGAATGATATGGTTAAGGATATAGGCTTTGATGTGGTTGCAGGTGCCGAATCAAGAGGTTTCATTTTTGGCACTCCCTTGGCATATATTAACCATAAGCCCTTTGTACTGATTCGTAAGAAGGGTAAGCTTCCCTGTGAAACAGTTATTCAGGAATATGCTCTTGAGTACGGTACAGCAACTATTGAAATGCATAAGGATGCGGTTAAGCCCGGTCAGAGAGTATTGATAGTTGATGATCTTATCGCCACAGGCGGTACTACAGAGGCAATGATTAAGCTTGTTGAGTCTCTTGGGGGTATTGTTGTAGGCGTTGTGGTTCTTATGGAGCTTGCAGGCCTTAAGGGAAGGGATAAGATTAAAGGATATCCTTTATATTCCGCAATTACCTACGAAGGAAAGTAAAATTCATTGAAGGAAAGTAATAATTTATGGATCCGGTAAAAGATACTGAATTTGTCATTGACGATGGAAGAATTGAATCACTGGAAGAATTTTTAAGTCCTGATGCGTTGTACCGGGATCTTATTAAACGTGTGCAAAAATATCACCCTTCAGATGATATCTCGGGTATTGCCAAGGCATTTAAGCTTGCTGATTCCGCTCATAAGGGTCAGGTAAGAAAATCCGGAGAACCGTATATTATTCATCCCCTTTATGTTTCCATTATTCTTGCCGATTTGGAACTTGACAAGGAGACCATCGTAGCAGGTCTTCTTCACGTTGTGGTTGAGGATACCATTCTTACTAAAGAAGAAATTGCCGCCGAATTCGGTGATGAAGTGGCTCTTTTGGTTGACGGTGTTACAAAGCTGCAGCATTTTACCATTGACGGTTCCCATGTCAGTGAGAATGAAAGTAAAGACAAGATAGAAATTCAGGCCGAAAATTTAAGGAAAATGTTTTTGGCCATGGCTAAGGATATAAGGGTTATTATGATTAAGCTGGCAGACCGCCTTCATAACATGAGAACCCTTTCTCATATGCCCCCTGAAAAGCAGCAGAGAATAGCAAGGGAAACCCTGGATATTTATTCGCCGATTGCTGACAGGCTGGGTATTTCAAAGATTAAGGTTGAGTTGGACGACCTGTCTCTTAAATATTTACATCCCGATGTTTATGCCGACTTAAAGCGTCAGATTGCCGTTAGAAAGACCGAGCGTGAGCAGTATATTCAAAGTATAGTAAACGAAGTAAGTGCTCACATCAAAAATGCGGGTATAGAGGCCAAGATTGACGGTCGTGTTAAGCATTTCTTCAGTATTTACAAGAAAATGGTTAACCAGAACAAGGGAATCGATCAGATTTACGACCTTTTTGCAGTCAGGATTATTGTGGATTCCGTAAGGGACTGTTACGCTGCACTTGGTATTATTCACGAGATTTACAAGCCCCTTCCCGGACGCTTTAAGGATTATATAGCGATGCCCAAGGCCAATATGTATCAGTCACTGCATACTACCCTTATAGGCTCTTCAGGGCAGCCTTTCGAAATACAGATTCGTACCTATGACATGCATAAGGCAGCGGAATTCGGTATTGCGGCTCACTGGAAATATAAGGAAGCCTCAGACGGTAAGCGCCCTCAGGTGCAGGAAGAAGAAAAGCTTGCATGGCTCAGGCAGATTCTTGAATGGCAAAATGATATGTCTGATAATAAGGAATTTATGAGCCTGCTCAAATCAGATCTTGATTTGTTCTCGGACAATGTATTTTGCTTTACCCCTACGGGTGATGTTAAAAACCTTCCTGCCGGCTCCACACCTATTGATTTTGCCTATGCAATCCATTCGGCAGTCGGTAACAGGATGGTAGGTGCCCGCGTAAACGGTCAGCTTGTTAATATTGACTATGTTATAAATAACGGGGACCGTGTTGAGATTATTACTTCTCAAAACGGCAAGGGCCCCAGCCGTGACTGGTTAAATATTGTTAAGTCTACTCAGGCCCGCAATAAAATATCCCAGTGGTTCAGGCAGGAGCTTAAGGAAGAAAATATAACCCGCGGTAAAGAGCTTATGACCGACTTTTGTAAGTCAAAGGGCATCAATCCTGCGGATATTAATAAAACCGAATATAAGGATATCGTATTAAGAAAGTACGGTTTTCATGACTGGGATGCGGTTTGTGCCGCAGTAGGTCACGGTGGCGTTAAAGAAGGTCAGATAGTTAATAAACTTGTGGAACTGTATAATGCAGAGCACAAGAAAAATATGACCGATGAAGAGATACTTGGTGAGCTTAATGAAAATGCAAAAAAAATATCTCATAACCACACCAAGTCCAGTGGAATTATGGTTAAGGGAATGGATGATTTGTCCGTTCGTTTCAGTAAATGCTGTTCTCCTGTGCCCGGTGATGAAATCGTTGGATTTATTACCAGAGGGCGAGGTGTATCAATACACCGTTCGGACTGTGTAAACCTGGCTTCACTTCCTGAAAATGACAGGGTGCGTATTATAGAAGCCGAGTGGCAGGAAAGAGAAGAGGTTAAGGGTAAGTTCCCTGCCGAAATCAGAATATATGCCACCAACAGAAACGGCCTGCTGGCTGATATTTCAAGAGTACTTACCGAAAATAACATAAGTATTATTTCTCTTAATACCCGTACCAATAAGCAGGAAATGGTTACTATGGTTACTTCTTTTGAAATCACATCCAAGGAAGAGTTAACAAGGGTAATCGATAAAATACGTGCGGTAAACAGTGTGGTAGATATAGAAAGAACCAGAGGATAATAAATGAGTGATATTAAAATAGGTCGTATTCCCCTTGGAATGTACCAGACCAATTGCTATTTTGTATATGATGATCAGTTAAAAGAAGCAGTTATTTTTGACCCGGCCGATTCAGGTGAGTATATATATAAGGCACTTACCGACAAGGGCTTTTCGATTGCTGCCATAGTACTTACCCATGGACATTTCGATCACATATTCGGTGTTAAAAAGTTAAAGCAGTTATCGGGCTGTAAGGTATATGCCTATGAAGCCGAAGAAAAGCTTCTTATGGACATGAACCTTAATGTTTCGGCTTCGGTTGGAAGGCCTGTTGTGGTTGAACCCGATGTTTTATTAAGGGACAACGAACAGTTTGAAGCAGGCGGTATTACCTTCACTACCTTAAGCACCCCCGGCCATACTGCGGGCAGTGCCTGCTATTATGTGGAGGCAGCAGGATTTCTTGTAGCCGGTGATACTTTGTTTGCCGGTAGCATTGGCCGAAGCGATTTGCCTACAGGAAGCGGTAATACGCTGATTAAGTCGGTGGAAGAGCGTATATTTGTGCTGCCGGATGACACCAAGGTTTATCCCGGTCACGGAGAGTCCACCACGGTAGGTTTTGAAAAAGAAAATAATCCGTTTTTTTAATGATTACTAGTCTGCCTTTTCGATATACTGAGAAAAGGCAGTTTTTGTATCAAAAGATACACAGGCAGGAATTTTAGGATACAAGATTTTAGGATACAGGATTTTAAGATACGGAATTTGAGGATACAGGATTTATGATTAAGGTTCGCATAAATGACAGTCAGTTTGAATATGATATTCATTCTCTGGTGAAGGCTTTTTATCCGGGAGAGGATGTAAGTGTGTCACTGGATGACAATGATGGTGATTTTGAGGTTGTTTTTGAAAAGACAAGGTATATTTTCAGAGCGCTTAAGCCGGGAAACAATGGTGAAATCCCGGAAAAAGAAGCGGTGACAGGAGAGTCCGATGAAAGGCCTGACAGAAAGAATATTCTTAAAAGGCTTATTTATTCGGGGCTTAGTGAATATACCGGAAAACAGCTTCCCTGGGGAGACCTTACAGGTATAAGGCCCACCAAAATCCCCATGAAGCTTCTTAACGAAGGCAAATCCGATGACGAAATAATGAAATATATGCAGGATACCTACTTTATAAGCGAGGAAAAGGGCAGGCTTTCAATCGACATAGCCAAAAGAGAGAAGGCTATTCTGGATAAAATTCATTATAAAGACGGTTACAGCATATATATAGGAATACCCTTTTGCCCCACTACATGCCTTTACTGTTCGTTTACATCAAATCCCATTTCACTTTGGAGGGATAAGGTGTACGCCTATTTAGAGTGCCTTGACAAGGAACTTCGCTATATCAGTGAAGCCATGTCCGACAAGATACTTGATACCATATATATTGGCGGAGGAACACCTACTACTTTAGAGGCAGCAGAGCTAGAGATTCTTTTGACTGATATAGATAAGTATTTTGATGTAAGCAGTTTAAGTGAATTTACCGTTGAAGCAGGCCGTGCCGATTCGATTACCATAGAAAAGCTTAAGGTATTAAAAAAGCACGGTGTCAGCCGTATTTCCGTCAATCCACAGACAATGAATCAATGTACCCTTGATGTAATCGGCAGGAGACATACCGTGGAGGATACAATAAGAGCCTTTAACGATGCCAGGAGCCTTGGGTTTGATAATATTAATATGGATATTATTCTTGGACTTCCGGGAGAGGGAATAGAAGAGGTTTCCCATACTATTTCTAAGATAGAGGAGCTTAAGCCTGACTCACTTACAGTGCATTCACTTGCCTTAAAAAGAGGATCACGCCTGCACGAGAGGCTTAATCAGATAGGCCTTGATACAATGATTAATACCGGTGAAACCATGGGAATTGCCGAAAAGGGAGCATATGCCATGGGGCTTAAGCCTTATTACCTGTACAGGCAAAAGAATATGGCCGGCAATTTTGAAAATACCGGTTATGCCAGAGAAGGAGCCTACGGTATATACAACATCCTTATTATGGAGGAAGTTCAGACCATAATCGCCTGCGGTGCAGGTACGGTTACCAAGAGAGTGTTTGACGATGGTAGCTGTAAACGTACAGATAATGTTAAGGATGTTAATCTCTATATTGAGAAAATTGATGAAATGATAGAAAGAAAGCGGGAGCTTTTTGAAAATAACGCCATTTTAAGGGAGAAAGAAGCTAAAACTACCTAAATGGGTGGGGAGTTTTTTTGATAATCAATTTATAACAGGTATATCAGAAGTATTGAAAGGAATCATTTATATGAAAAAACACAACAACAGATTATTAAATATGCTTGCGGTTTTTGTTATGACATCAGGGTTATGCTTAAGCGGCTGCGGTGGAAGCAGTTCTACTCCAGATACCCCTAAAATTGGCGGCGATAATTCATCATCGGTAGATAAGCCCGCTGATTCATCCGTTACAGATAATCAGGACGCAGATACCAAGGAATATGATCACAGCCTTGTTGCGGAAAGATGGGGTCTTAACAAAACAATTGATTTGTATTATTCAAACGGTGAATCCTTTGAGTATCCGATTACCTACAGTATTCCTGAAATTAAAGATGATTCTGAAGATGCACAGGCGGTAAACGGTGTTCTTTCTGATATTTTTGAAGAATATGACAGCAGAATGCAGGCTATTGCAGCCAACGGAAGCGCACTGGCCGAAGATTTCAATTCAGACCTTGACTGGTGCTCCACTGTTTATGACTGTTACTGGAACGGTTCTGTTGCAAGTATTGTTATAAAGAGTGTTTACTACTATGCTACGGATACTTCATACCTTATATACAACTATGATTTTGAGTCACATAAATTGTTAAATAACTCAGAACTGTTTGCCTCCAAGAATATGACCGCGGATGAGTTTGTTGATGGAATCAGAAGGGCAGCAGTATTAAATGCCGACAGTGATTTTGCTCATTTCTTTAAATATGAGACTCCTGTAGCCCCTCTTGAAGGAGGAGTGTTATCGGTTGACAGCATAGATGATGATGTGCAGCAGATGTTTGTTGTAATGTTAAAAGATCGTGCAAATACGATTTATGAAGGCAATATAAATGAGTATTTGCCTGTTTATCTTGATGAGAACAACGATTTAAAGGCAATTGTAGACATTTATGATTTGGGACAGTACGGTGCTCACTCTGTTGCATTGTCCCCGATTATGAGTGATAACAATTATTTCAGTGTTGACTATGAAGAAACCATTGTGTTTGATAAAAACGCAGATGGCCTGTTTTTAACAATTAATGACTGTGAGTGGTCACAGTATAATTATTCAGGTGCAGACATTGAATATGGAAAGGCTTACAAGCTTGACGGAGCCTACAAAAATTATGTGGATGCCAAAATATCCTGGGTAGGAAACGGAATGCAGCCATATATTCTTTTGCTGGCTGAAGACGGTATGATGTCATATGTTGATGTGGACATGTGCGCATTTACGGGATGCTTCAGTGTTATCGAGCCTATATGGGGAATTTCGGAAATCGAAAAGATATATGAAGAAGAAGGACATATTTTGGGCCAGAACACTGACGGCGAAATTGTTGATGTTGAAGAACCGCTTTATATGCTTCTTACATTCCTTTATCCTGACTTCAGTAAGGATCTTATGGGACTTGAGGATTTGATGCAGTACTCTGTAGCTTATTCAAAGAGTGGCGCAGAATATGAAGCCCTTTTAGGCTTCACGGAAGATGAATATCCCCTCTTTGTTTTTGAAGAATACGAATTATCAGGTGAAGGCAGCCGCAAGGAAGGCCATATAAACTGGTGCGGTATGAATGACAAGGGACTTATCCTTTCCTATTACCTTTACGATGATGACTACAATCAGACTCAGGGAAGTTTTTCTTTTTACGGTTACAACACCTGGGATGAATTTTCGGGTGATTTCAACAAGGGAGCCTTTATTCAGTATAGGGGCGGCATAGATTTGTTCGAGTCAGGCGATAATTTGATTGTTTGCGGTGTGTCTGTGGGTTAGAAAGGTCGCTAAACAATAAGAAAACGACAAAGAATAAGTATTATTTCTTGATATAAGCCCGATTGTAATATATTATAGTGTAATCGAACTTTTTGTTATTCCGGATTAGTTATTATTTATTTTTAGGAGATATAGAGATGGCAATGGTTAAGAAACCGGTTACGGGAATGAAGGAAATACTTCCCAAGGAAATGGAAATCAGAGATTACGTTCAGGGAATTATCAAGGAAACATACAGATCGTTTGGATTTAACCCTATTGAGACACCCTGTCTTGAAGATATTCAGAATCTTTGCAGCAAGCAGGGCGGTGAAAATGAAAAGTTAATTTTCAAGGTATTAAAGAGAGGCGAAAAGCTTAACCTTGAAACAGCAAAGAGTGAAGCCGATTTGACGGATATGGGTCTTCGTTACGATTTGACCGTTCCGCTTGTAAGATTTTACTCCAATAATTCGGCAACCCTTCCTCAGCCCTTCAAGGCTC
Source organism: Lachnospiraceae bacterium (assembly GCA_045642625.1). GTDB lineage: Bacteria > Bacillota > Clostridia > Lachnospirales > Lachnospiraceae > UBA1258. Next base: position 446 of record JAZUJC010000131.1, on the reverse strand, counting down.
TTCAGATGGGTAATGTATGGCGTGCGGACAGGCCTCAGCGAGGCAGATACCGCCAGTTTATGCAATGTGACATTGATATATTCGGTGAAGCAACAAACATGGCTGAAATTGAGCTTATACTTGCTACCACCACTACCTTGGGCAAAATCGGCTTTAAGAATTTTGAAATTCGTATAAATGAGAGACGTTTGCTTAAAGCTATGGCCAAGTATGCCGGCTTTGACGAGGATAAATTTGATGTAGTTTGCATTATTCTTGATAAACTCGATAAGATTGGCATTGACGGTGTTAAGGCTGAACTTGCCGAAGAAGGCTTCAGTGCAGAAAGCATCGATAAGTATGTGGCTTTATTTGAAGATATAGACGGAACCACAGCTTCTGTTAAGAAAATGAAAGATATTCTTGGCGAGTTCCTTGATGAAGAAGTAACCAACAGCTTAACTGAG
>JAZUJC010000130.1:0-3956 GCA_045642625.1 Lachnospiraceae bacterium | reverse complement strand
CTTGAATATATTTTGCTTGGCTGTAGTGTATATATGTTTGTTTTGACCGTGAAGATGAGTCGAACAAGGGAGATTCCTTCTTTTTTCGTAAGTAACAGGGTTGAGATGAAGAAGGCCAAGGATAAAGACGGCTATATCGATTATATGGTGCCCAGATTATATGTTTTATGTGCCAGTCTTGCTGTTTTTTCCATTATTTCGATTGTGTCGGCCTATGTGTATATTGATTCAATAGTAATTGTAATTATCAATGTTTTATACTTTGCACTGCTTGTTGCCTATTGTATATTGAGTGTTAAGGCGCAGAGCAAATATCTTGATTAGGAGTTTATTATGACCAACAGTGAACTTTACAGTCATGTGGACCATACCCAGTTAAAAGCTTTTGCTACATGGGAAGATATTAAAAAACTGTGTGACGAGGCTATACAATTCGGTACTGCTTCGGTATGCGTGCCGCCTTGCTATATTAAGAGAATTTCTGATACCTACGGGGATAAAATCAATATCTGCACCGTAATAGGATTTCCTTTGGGCTACAGTGTTACCGCTGCCAAGGTTTGTGAAGCGGTGGAGGCTATTAAGGACGGCGCCAGGGAAATTGATATGGTAATTAATATCAATGATGCCAAGAACGGAGATTTTGATAAGATTTTTGATGAGATAGCCGCTATTAGAAAGGCTACAGAAGGATATATTCTCAAGGTTATAATTGAGACCTGTTATTTAACAGAGCAGGAAAAAGTTAAAATGTGTGAAGTGGTTACAGGGACCGGTGCTGATTATATAAAGACCTCCACCGGATTTGGTACAGGCGGTGCTACCTTTGAAGATATTAAGCTTTTTGCCGAAAATGTCGGAAGTTCGGTTAAGATTAAAGCCGCAGGCGGAATTCGCACCAGAGAAGATATGGAGAAATTTATGGAACTGGGAGCTGACCGCCTGGGAACCAGTTCGGCTATTTCGATTTTAGAAGGTTAATAAGTGAAAATGAGCATCTGCTGTATAAAGAAACAATTGCGATATTCTTTTTTGGCGGATGCTTTTTGTATATTAAACGAGGGGGAATACTATGACAGTTTTTGAAAGAATAACCTGCTTACGCAGTGAAATGAGCAATAACAATATTGACTGGTATTTGCTTACATCAGATGATTTCCATTCGTCGGAATACGTTTCCGATTATTTTAAGGTTAGGGAATATTATACGGGATTTACCGGGGACAATGCGTTTCTTGTACTAAACAAAGATGCTGCGTATATGTGGACCGACGGCCGTTTCTTTATACAGGCCGATATAGAGCTTAAGGGCTCCTCCATTGAGCTTATGAAAATGGGTGAGGAAGGTGTACCTACCGTATCCGAGTTTTTGAAGAAAAATATCAAGGCGGGAGAGTGTATTGCTTTTGACGGAAGGACTGTGGATTCGGGCCTTGGTGAAAAAATTGAGAGTATAGTAAAAGGTAACGGTGCAACAGTTCGCTACGATGGCGATATTGCCGGTGGACTGTGGGTTGACAGGCCTATGCTTCCCAATGAACCTGTTATGATTCTTTCAGATGAAATGTCCGGTGAAAGCGCTGTTGACAAAATTAATCGTGTGAGAGAGGTAATGGCTAAAGAAGAAGCAGGCAGCCTTCTTTTGTCTAAGTTAGACGATATCGCCTGGTTAACCAATATGAGGGGAAACGATATTGAATGCAATCCGGTATTCCTTTCATATGTACTGCTTACGGAAAAGGACTGTTTTCTTTTTCTAAGAGACAATGTTATTACCGATGAAGTTAAGGCTTACCTTTCCGACGCTTCGATTACCCTGAAGGACTACGATGAATTCTTTGAATTTTTGACCGGATTTAAATCAGAAAAGGCGGTAATGCTTGATAAATCGGCGGTAAGCTACCAGGCACTTATGATTGCATCAAAGAATAACGAGATAAAGAATTGTGCCAATCCTACAGCACTTATGAAGGCAATCAAAAATCCTGTGGAGCTTGAACGAATCAAAGAGATTACAATTCTTGACAGTGTTGCGGTTACAAGGTTTATGTACTGGCTTAAAAAAGTAGCCGATCTTAATACAGTTTCGGAACTGGACTGCGCAGATAAAATCGATGGCCTCAGAAAGGAAATTCCGGGCTTTATTGAGCTTTCGTTCCCTACAATTGCCGGTTATGGACCCAATGCAGCCATGATGCATTACGAGGCAAAAGAAGATAATTTCGCATATTTAAAGCCTGAAGGCATGTTGCTTGTGGATAGTGGCGGACAGTATGATAAGGGTACAACAGATATTACAAGAACCTTTGTGCTTGGCCCTGTAAGCGATGAGATAAAGCTTCATTTTTCCAAGGTTGCAGCAGGTATGCTGGCGATGGCCGATACAAAGTTTTTGTATGGATGTACCGGCCGAAATCTTGATATTATTGCAAGGGAGCCTTTGTGGGAGCTGGGAATCGATTACAAGTGCGGAACCGGCCATGGAGTGGGATATATTTTAAATGTACATGAAGGTCCTCACAGCCTTAGGTGGAAATATGTTGAAGGTGCAAAAGAAACAGTTTTTGAAGAGGGGATGATTGTTTCTGATGAACCGGGTGTTTATATTGAGGGAAGCCACGGAATCAGAACCGAAAATGTTATTCTTTGTGTTAAAAAAGAAAAGAACGGTGATGGGCAGTTTATGGGCTTTGAACATCTTAATTATGTTCCTATCGACAGAGACGGTTTGGATCCAAAGTATCTTTCGTTAAAGGACCTGGAGCGTATAAATAATTATCACAGGGCGGTATACGAAAAGATAAGCGGATATTTGCCCGAGGAAGAAGCTAAGTGGCTTAAGGAAGTTACAGCGCCTGTTTCGTAGTCGGATAATATGATTATTTGATAAAATTTACCAATAATTTGCACTTAGATTCTTGACAATAATCATGATAATGATAAAATTCATTGTGAATGTAAATTAATATTTATACGATGTTTTATGCACTTGTTGCTTAATTACATATAAAATTATAAGAAAGAGGTAAGAATATGGCAAAAATTGATTTAACCAAGTATGGCATCACTGGAACCACAGAGATCGTCTACAATCCTTCTTACGAAGTTCTTTTCGAGGAAGAGACTAAGGCCGGACTTGAAGGCTATGAAGTTGGTCAGAATACAGAACTTGATACTGTAAATGTTATGACCGGTGTATTCACAGGACGTTCTCCTAAGGATAAGTACATTGTTATGGATGAAAATTCCAAGGACACTGTATGGTGGACAACAGAAGGTTATAAGAACGACAATCATCCTATGAGCGAAGCTACATGGGCTGCAGTAAAGGACATCGCAAAGAAGGAACTTTCAAATAAGAGACTTTTCGTTGTTGATGCTTTCTGCGGTGCTAATGCTGATACCAGAATGGCAGTTCGTTTCATCGTTGAGGTTGCTTGGCAGGCTCACTTTGTAAAGAACATGTTCATCGTTCCTACAGATGAAGAACTTGAAAGCTTTGAGCCTGACTTCGTTGTTTACAACGCATCAAAGGCTAAGGTAGAAAACTATGCAGAACTCGGACTTAACTCTGAAACATGTGTAGCATTCAACATTACAAGCCGTGAACAGGTTATCGTTAACACATGGTACGGCGGAGAAATGAAGAAGGGTATGTTCTCTATGATGAACTACTACCTTCCTCTTAAGGGAATTGCTTCTATGCACTGCTCAGCTAACTGCGATATGGACGGAAAGCATACAGCAATCTTCTTTGGTCTTTCAGGAACAGGTAAGACAACACTTTCAACAGATCCTAAGAGAAGACTTATCGGTGATGATGAGCACGGTTGGGATGACAACGGCGTATTCAACTTCGAAGGTGGTTGCTATGCTAAGGTTATCGGCCTTGACAAAGAATCTGAGCCCGATATCTTCAATGCTATCAGGAGAAACGCACTTCTTGAAAACGTTAC
>JAZUJC010000129.1:0-4982 GCA_045642625.1 Lachnospiraceae bacterium | reverse complement strand
ATTTGCAGTAGAAACAGATGATGATGCCAGAACAGCAATTTTAAATGCTAAAAGGATTATTGAACAATGGAATTAATGTATCGCTATGTTTTGTATATTGGTATTTTATCATCCGCGCTATTCCTTCTTTTGGCAATACTTAAGAAAAAGAAGGCAAAAGAATATACAAAAGGAATAAAATTAGCAAACACATATGTAATAGATAAGGATCCTTATTACAGGAGAAAAATCAGGCAGTTCAAGTTGCTGTCTTTTCTTGTGATGGTCAGCGTAATTTGTTCGCTGATTTTTACCTCTGTTTTGTGTGCAAGGCCTTATAAACGTGAACTTCATCAGGAAGACAAGTATTGCCGAGATATTATTCTCTGTCTTGATATATCTACATCCGTCGATGAAGTAAACAAAAAGCTTGTTAAGGAGCTTATAAGCACGGTTGAAAGGCTTAAAAATGAACGTTTCGGTATTGTTATTTTTAATACGTCACCCGTTTTGCTTTCACCTTTAACAGATGATTATGAGTACATCATTGAATGTCTGGAAAATGTTGAAAAGGCACTGGATGTTCGCATTAAAACATCAAACAATCCATTTTATTATCCCAGTGACTACTATTATTGGGATGCATATATATCAGACGGAACTCTTGTAGGTAATACGGAGCGAGGAAGTTCACTGATAGGGGATGGTTTGGCGGCTACCGTTAATAATTTTTCTACAAGGGATGTAGATCGCACCAAAATTGTTATTTTTGCAACCGATAATGATCCTTACGGAGATTGTATTATTGATCTTCCTGAGGCGGCTAAAATTTGCCGTGACAGGGGAATTACTGTCTATGGTATCGGAACCCGTGATATGACGTCTGCCAACTTAAACGAAATGAAAACCTGTGTTGAAATGACCGGCGGTGAGTTTTTCGTTGAAGGGAAATCGGGAACATTTGATTCGATAGTAGATAAGGTTGAAAGCCATAGTGAGAACCTTGTAAAAGGACCTACTATTGTTACGGATGTTGACTATCCTAAGAAAGCATTTGTAGTAATGCTTATTTCTCTGTTTTCGATGTTTATTATTATGAGATTGTTAAAGGAATAGAAAATGATAACAAATCCTATTATTCCAATTTGGTTAATGGCAATAATATGTGTTGCGATGCTCTGTTTCAAGCGTAAAGGTGTTTGGGCCTTTATAAGACAGATTATTATTGTCTGCCTTCTTTTTGCTATAAATTTGAGAATAATGTTACCCGGTGAAGTGGAAGAATTAGGTGAACAGGATCTTGATTTATATGTTCTTTTTGTAGTTGATGACACTATAAGTATGGTAGCAAGAGACTACCAGGGTAATCAGGAACGTCTTGTGGGCGTTAAGAATGATATTCAATACATTGTAGATAAACTGGTCGGGGCTAAATTCGGTGTTATGTCTTTTCATAATACCGTAAACCAGCTTTCACCTTTTACCAATAACACTGAGCATATAACAAATGTTGTGAACGCAATCTATCCTCTTGGGGAAATATATGCCCATGGTACAACAGTCAATATTGTTCATAAGCCAATGCTTGAGACTCTTGAATATGCATACAATAAAGCTGATGGTCATATTGTTGTGTTTATGATGACTGACGGTGAAATTACCGATGATTCCAGGCTTGAATCCTTTGCTGATCTGTCAAAGTTTATCGAAGGCGGAGCAGTTATGGGATATGGTACCGAACAGGGCGGAAATATGTACCTTAAGGGGTATTATGATGATGTAGAAACACTTATAGAGGACAAGTCAAGTTATCCCTATGAGCCTGCTTTATCCAAGATTGATGAGCAGACATTAAATTCTTTGTCAAAAGATATGGGTATTTCTTATGTCAGAATGTCAAAAACCGAAAATATCGATGCTGTTTTGGATGAAGTAACCCGTATAGCTTCATTGTCATTTGTTGAAGCAGGTGCGGATGAAAGAAGAAAAATTGATGGTTCGGTTGATATATATTATTTCTTTTTAATTCCGTTATTGGCTATGTTAATTTTAGAATCGTTGCTGTTTGTGAGGAAAAAAAGATGAAAAAAGCTCTTATAGCCATATGGAGCCTTATTTTGATTTTCTTTTTGGCTTTAATGGTAAATTATATGCGTACAGCCAGCGCCATAGATCATTTTCATAATGATAAAATGAGAATGGAAGATTTATCGAAGCTTGGCTTTATAACAAAATATATCGATCATTATAATAAGGGTGTTGTGCACTACACAAACAATGATTATGTTGCTGCTGAAGAGGAATTCAGAGCGGCTCTTAATGCAAAGCACCCCAATGATGAGGATCGTGATTGCAGGATAAGGATTAATCTTGCGCTTTCAATTGTTAAGCCACTTACTCCGGATAGTATAAACGGGGAGAATGTGGATGAGGCAATTCGAAGGCTGATGGAAGCCAGGGATTATCTATGTGAAAACGGATGCGCTGACATGGAAAATCAGGAGTATCACAGTGAAGAGGCTCAGATTTTAAAAGAAGAAATTGATGAATATATAAAACAGCTTGAAGAAGCAAAGAACAGTCCTCCGCCTCCGGACAATCCTGATAATCAGCCTCCTGATAATCAAAATCCTCCTCCGGATGATAATCAGGATAACAACGGTGGTTCCGATCAAAATGATCAGAACAATCAGAATGATCAAAATAATCAGGACAACCAAAACAATCAGCCTAAGGATCCTTATCAGGATCAGCTGGATGAATTGCAGGATATTCAGAATCAGGGTACCAACGATCATAACAGTTCAATTGAAAATAAGGACGGACTTCATAATTATGACTATTATGGAGGAAAATGCTGGTAACGGTCATCCGGATTATCTGAATGTTGTATTTTGACATATTATTAAGTATAGTAAAAGAGTGTGTCAAAAAATAAATCGTATATCTTTTTAGGAGAAATATTAATGGAAAAACTGGTAAATGTTTGTGTTGATGCCATGGGAGGCGACAACGCACCGGTTGAGATTATAAAGGGGGCTATAGAAGCCATTAATGAAAGTGACAAGGTTAAAGTTACTTTTGTAGGTCAGCAGGCAGCCATTGATGCTGAACTGGCCAAATATACCTACGACAAAGCTCGTGTCGAAATATTGAATGCAGAAGAGGTTATCGATCCCAATGAACCGCCGGTGCTTGCAATTCGCAAAAAGAAAGATTCTTCAATTGTTAAGGGTCTTACACTTGTTAAAGATAAGAAATGTGATGCATTTGTGTCAGCAGGCAGTTCAGGCGCCGTATTAGCAGGAGGACAGGTTATAGTCGGACGTATAAAAGGTGTTGAACGTCCTCCGCTGGCTCCGCTAATTCCTAATGTTAACGGTGTTTCACTTCTTATTGACTGTGGTGCCAATGTGGATGCCAGATCATCCCACCTGGTGCAGTTTGCTAAGATGGGTTCCATTTATATGGAGAATGTTCTTGGTATTAAAAATCCCAGGGTTGCCATTGTTAATATTGGTGCAGAAGAGGAGAAGGGTAATGCGCTTGTAAAAGAAACTTATCCTTTACTTAAGGCATGTCCCGATATAAATTTCATCGGAAGTATTGAGGCCAGAGATATTCCACAGGGTAATGCAGACGTTATTGTGTGCGAAGCATTTACCGGTAATGTTATTTTGAAAATGTATGAAGGTGTTGCCGATGCACTTGTTTCTGTAATAAAGAAGGGCTTAATGACCAATCTTAAGTCCAAAATCGGTGGTTTACTGATTAAGCCTACACTTAAGAAAACACTGAAGGGCTTTTCACTGGCTGATTACGGCGGAGCTCCGCTACTTGGCTTGAACGGTCTTATTGTTAAGACTCATGGCAGTTCTACAGCAAATGAAATCAAGAATTCTGTTTTACAGGTCATTACTTTTATGGAACAGGATATTAACGGCAAAATTCGGGTACAGTTAAATCCTGCCGATTAAAGAAGGGTTTTGAAATGGAATTTGATATTTTAAAGAAAATTGTATCCGAAATTCTCGGGGTTGATCCCAGAGAAATTACAGAGGGTACTACTTTTGCGGACGATCTTGGTGCCGATTCACTTGATTTGCTTCAGGTTGTAATCGGAATTGAAGAGCATTTCAATATCAGTATTGCCGAGGAGGAGCTTGGTGATATTGTTACTGTTAAAGATGCTTTAGATAAGATAAACAGAGTATTGGGCAATTAATAAAGGGCGGGATTTCCCGCCCTTGTAAGTGTATTTACAGGATAAATAAATGAATAATGAAGAAACAATACTTTTTGTCGAGAAACAAATTGGGTATTGCTTTAAAGACAAAAATTTAATACTGGAAGCTTTAACACATAAGTCGTATTCCAATGAGATGAAGGATAATAAAAGACCTGATTATGAGCGTTATGAGTTCCTTGGAGATGCTGTTTTGGAGCTGATATCCAGCGAGTTTCTTTTTAAAAAATTTCCCTTGTCTCCCGAGGGTGGACTTTCCAAGAAACGTGCTTCTATGGTATGTGAGCCGAGCCTGGCTTTGTGTGCAAGGCGCATGGAGCTTGGAAATGCTATCTTTATGGGTCGTGGTGAAGAGAAAACCGGTGGCCGTGACAGAGATGCTATTCTTTGTGATATTATCGAATCAGTCCTGGGTGCAATATATATTGATGGCGGAATAGATGCTGCGGTTCAATATGTATACAGCCATATTCTTAATTATTTGAAAGATTCTGATTTATTTGTTGACTCCAAATCCATGTTGATGGAAACAGTTACAAAAGATTATCCGGAAAAGCAGTTGATTTTTAAACTAATGGATACTTTTGGCCCCGATCATGAAAAAACCTTTGTGGTTCAGGCTTTTTTGGATGATGAACCACTGGCTGTCGGTCAGGCTAATTCCAAAAAGAATGCAGAGCAAATGGCTGCAAGATTAACCTTAGAAATACTAGAGAACAGGAAATAGAGTAATGTATTTAAAAAGTATTGAAGTTCA
>JAZUJC010000128.1:0-2172 GCA_045642625.1 Lachnospiraceae bacterium | reverse complement strand
ATGTCGTTCTGGGAGCCAAGGAGTTGTACAAAAGGATTGTCTTCCTAAGACCGCTTGGCATCCGACTTATATTTCCTGTATTGGCCGGTATTTCCGGCTGATGCAATACAATATGCATATATTACCTCTTATTTGTTCTGTTCTTCTCTAAGCTTATTAATAAAGTGCTCCAGCTTGTCCATTGCCAGCTTTAACCTCTCAAGAGAATATGCATAGGATATTCTTAAGAAGCCCTCTCCGGAATCACCAAAAGCTGTACCGGGAACTACAGCAACCTTTTCTTCCTCAAGGAATCTGGTGGCAAACTCATCAGAGGTCATGCCAAACTCCTTGATGCAGGGGAACACATAAAATGCACCGAAGGGCTCAAAGCAGTCAAGCTTCATCTCTCTGAAGCGATTCATAAGGAAACGTCTTCTCTGGTTGTAGGATTCGCACATTTCGGCTACATCAGCATCACCGTTCTTTAATGCTTCAATTGCAGCATACTGACTGGTGGTAGGAGCACACATAATACAGAACTGATGAATCTTGGTCATCTGCTGGATGATCTCCTTAGGACCGCAGGCATAGCCAAGACGCCAGCCGGTCATTGCAAATGCTTTTGAAAAACCGTTGATAAGAATAGTTCTTTCCTTCATGCCGGGAAGGGAAGCAATTGACATATGGCTGCCCTTATATGTAAGCTCTGCATAAATTTCATCAGACATTACAAAAATGTCTTTTTCGATACAAACCTTTGCAATTGCTTCAAGGTCTTCTTTTTCCATAATCGCACCGGTGGGGTTATTGGGGAAAGGAAGAATAAGAACCTTGGTCTTGTCTGTAATCGAATCAATAAGCTCCTGTGCGGTAAGCCTGAATTCATTTTCAGCCTTTAAGTTAATTATAACGGGCTTTCCGCCTGCAAGAATTGTACAAGGCTCGTAGGATACGTAGCTGGGCTGAGGAATCAAAACCTCATCGCCGGGGTTAAGCATTGCACGAAGCCCGATGTCAATAGCCTCGGAACCGCCTACGGTAACAATTACATCAGTGTCCCAGGTATATGAAACATCATATTTTCTTTTGATATAAGTACAAATTTCCTCTCTAAGCTCCTTTAAACCGGAGTTGGAGGTATAAAAGGTTTTTCCCTTTTCAAGGGAATAAATGCCCTCATCTCTGATATGCCAGGGAGTATCAAAATCAGGCTCGCCTACACCAAGTGAAATAGCGTCCTTCATTTCTGCTACAATGTCAAAAAATTTTCTGATTCCTGAGGGCTTTATCTTAACTACTTCATCGGATAAAGGATTTCTCATGGTGTGAATGTCTCTCTTTCGTCATTTTTATTTGAAACTAAAATTGTACCGTGGTCTTTGTATTTCTTTAATACAAAGTGAGTTGCTGTACTGAGCACGGTATCAAGGGTTGATAACTTGTCGGAAACAAAAAGTGAAATATCCTTTAAGCTCTTTCCTTCAAGAGATACCAAAAGGTCATAACCGCCTGAAATAAGATACACTGCACTTACCTCAGGATACTGGTATATTCTTTCTGCAATAGTATCGAAGCCCTGTCCGCGCTGAGGAGTAACTCTAACCTCGATAAGTGCGTTAACCTTTTCAAGGGAAGTCTTTTCCCAATCGATAAGGGTGTGGTATCCGCAGATAACCCCTTCATCTTCAAGGGCCTTTAGCTCATTGGCCACATCAATTTCGTTTAAACCCAGTAAAATGGCGAGCTCTTTAATATCAATACGTGAATTTTTTTCAATCACTGAAAGTATTTTTTCTCTCATTTTTTATCCTCTCTGTTTGTTTAAAACTTTATATATTTCATCGGGCTTAGGTGATTCCAAAAATCTACGGGTTTCACCGTTAATAAGCACTCTGTCATTTGAATCTGTAAACTTACCGATTACCGTGGCAGGTATTCCGGCTTCATTTAAAGCCATTACCAAGGCCTCACCGTCCGGTGCTGCCATTAACATACAGCCTCCTGAGCAAAGGCAATAGGGATTAATATCAAAAAAATTGCAAATCTCTATAGTTTCCTGCTTAACCGGTATTTTTCGTAGTTCGACTTCCAGTCCAACATGGCTTGCCGATGCCATTTCCCAAAGGGCTCCGAAAATTCCCCCTTCGCTGGCATCATGCATTGCAGTCACGCCGGACTTAACGGCGGGTG
>JAZUJC010000127.1:0-9947 GCA_045642625.1 Lachnospiraceae bacterium | reverse complement strand
TGGTATATGCAATTTTTGATAAAATGTCAGCTACCTTTTTCATTCAAATTTTCTCCTCAAATAATCCCCATCATTCTATCACGATTAAGAATGCATATAAAGAAAAATGATAATTTTAATTGGATGTGGGATATGGAATTGGGATATAATTATAGTAATAATAAAGACTCATCGGATTGCAGATGGGGGCAGGGATATATTATGAGATATTTCGGGCGGGAATGCTTTAGAAACTATAAAGAAGCCATTCGCAGAGAGTGGGTTATAACAAACGGGCTTGGAAGCTATGGAGGCAGCAGTATTATAGGCGCCAATACAAGGAAACACCATGGGCTTTTTATAGCTTCGCTTCACTCCCCCACGGAGCGTTTTCTTTTGGTAAACGGGCTGTACGAATCCCTTTCTTTTGCCGATAAATCGGTGGATTTATATTCAGGGAAAAAGAAAAACAAGGCTCCTATGGAGGGATTTTTGTATCAGACAGGCTTTGGGCTTGATACGGTTCCTTCTTTTTACTACGAGGCAGAAGGCGTTTCAATTAAAAAAACCATAGCCTTTGAGTGGGAAAGAAACACAGTGGCGGTTTATTACGAAATCAATAATGAAGCTACAGACTGTGTACTTAGCTTAAAGCCGGTCATAAACTACAGAGATCACAACAACGGTTCTAAGAAGACCGATCTGAAATTTGATGTAACCACTGACAAAAATATTGTTAAATTTGTGTCCTCCGGCAATAAGGAATTGACTTTAAATATGTACTGTGGTGAGGGCGCACTGGAGACGGTTTCGGGTAAGGATTGCTTTGATGCAAATATTGAACTGCAAACCGAAATTGATACGGGTATGAGCTCGGCGGATACGGGCTATTGTCCCGTAAGAATCCTTGTGGGACTGCCTTCCGGTATTAAAAAGAATATAAGTGTGATATTTTCCATAGAAAAAGAATATGAAAGGGATGCGCTGAAAACAATTAATGCGGCAAAAGAACGAGCCCAGAGCCTCATTGAAAATGCCGGAGTTTCGGATGATTTTATGAGGGATTTGATAATTGCCTCCGATAATTTTGTGTGCAGGCGCGCATCAACAGGAGGGAAAACTGTTTTAGCGGGGCTTCCCTGGTTTACCGATTGGGGCAGGGATACAATGATTTCTTTTACCGGGCTTACACTGGTGACAAAGCGTTTTGATGATGCCCGCAGCATTTTGGAAACCTTTGCCGCTTATGAAAGAAAGGGGCTTATCCCGAATATGTTCCCCGATGACGGAGTGGCACCTTTATACAACACGGTTGATGCCTCTTTGTGGTTTATCTATTGTGTTCACAAATATCTTGAATACCATAAGGCACCGGATTCTCTTGAGTTTGTAAAGAAAAAGCTCTATCCTCCAATGAAAAATATCATTTCTTCGTATATGGCGGGAACGGATTTTTCAATAAAAATGGACGAAAGCGGGCTTATCAGAGCCGGTTCCGATTTAGACCAGGTAACATGGATGGATGTCAGGGTAGGTGACAGGGTAATGACTCCACGCCATGGAAAACCGGTGGAAATCAATGCGCTTTGGTACAACGCATTAATGATTACCGCGGGCCTGGCCGATATATATGGGGATGAGCATTATGGATGCGAGTTAAAAAAACTGGCCGGATTGGCTAAACAATCCTTCAACAACAAATTTTTTAACGAGGCAGCGGGGTGTCTGTTTGATGTGGTGGATGAGGTTTACAAGGACGGCACCACAGGAAACGACGAAAAAATACGCCCAAATCAGATATTTGCGGTAGCTTTGCCCTATAGCATACTGGACAGTGCACGGGAAAAGTCGGTGGTTGAAGTGGTAAGGCGCAAGCTTTATACGGATTTTGGCTTAAGAAGCCTGTCTTACGACGATCCGGAATATCATGGTCTTTATAAGGGTGATTTATCAAAGAGAGACGAGGCTTATCACCAGGGAACGGTCTGGGGATTTTTAATGGGACCGTTTATTACCGCATATTTGAAGGTAAACGGTAACGACGATGCTGCAAAAGAAAACGCCGCAAAGCTTCTTTTGCCTGTAAAGCAGCATTTAAACGATGGCTGCATTGGCGGGATTGCGGAAGTCTTTGACGGAGATGCTCCTCATATAAGCGGAGGCTGCTATTCACAGGCCTGGAGCGTAGGTGAAATATTACGGGCTGTTTACGAAGGCGGATTATCTGTTTGACGATATGGCTTGAATATATGTAAAATATAAAATATATAAGGTATTTACAGGAGGTTATTATGGTTCATGAAGGTAAAATTCTGATTGGTAAGTCAGGGGATGAAAACATTTACATTTATCCCTCAATGGCAAACCGTCACGGTATGATTTGCGGTGCTACCGGTACAGGTAAAACAGTTACCCTTAAGGTTATGGCTGAATCTTTCAGTAAGTTGGGTGTTCCGGTTTTTTTGGCCGATGTAAAGGGCGATCTTGCAGCAATGTGCAGGCCCGGAACCGACAACGAAAATGTCAGCAAGAGAGTTGAGTCCATGGGGCTTAATGAGATGGGCTTCGGTTTTGAAGCCTTCCCTTCAAATTACTGGGATGTTTACAAAGAAAAGGGTATGCCTCTTCGTACAACAGTTACCGAAATGGGTCCTGTTCTTTTGGCAAGAATTCTTGAATTAAATGACACACAGACTGACGTTCTTACAGTTATTTTTAAGATTGCCGACGACGAAGACCTTCTTTTGATAGATATTAAAGATTTAAAGGCAATGATTCAGTACGTTTCTGAAAAGAGCAAGGAATATTCTCCCGTATACGGAAATCTTGCTCCCCAGTCACTGGCTGCTATTCAGAGAGCAATTGTAGCTCTTGAAGCCGACGGTGCCGATCAGTTTTTCGGCGAGCCTGCTTTGTCGGTTTCAGACTGGCTTAGCACCAACTATGACGGAAAGGGTATGATTCAGATTCTTGATTGCCAGAAGCTTATTCTTCATCCCCGTACATATTCAACATTCCTGCTTTGGCTTATGAGCGAGCTCTTTGAAATCCTTCCCGAAATGGGAGATGTTCAGAGGCCCAAGATGGTGTTCTTCTTTGATGAAGCCCATATGCTGTTTGATAATGCACCCAGAGCTTTGCTTGAGAAGATTGAACAGGTTGTTAAGCTTATTCGTTCAAAGGGTGTCGGTATTTACTTTATTACCCAGAATCCACGAGACATTCCCGATGGAGTATTGGCTCAGCTGGGTAACAAAATTGAGCATGCATTAAGAGCATATACTCCTGCCGAGCAAAAGAGTGCAAAGGCAGCTGCTTCGGCATTCAGAGTAAATCCCGAATTTGATACCTACACAGTATTACAGGAGCTTGGAACAGGTCAGGCTTTGGTATCCGTTCTTGGTGAAGACGGTATTCCCACAATTGTTAAAAAGACCAAGATTCTTCCTCCTCAGAGTCAGATGGGTACTCTTGATGATTATGACAGAGAGCGTGAAATCAAGTCCAGCCTTCTTTATACAAGATACAGTGAAGAATTTGACAGGGATTCCGCTTACGAATTCATGCAGAGAAGAAATATAGAATTACAGGAACAGGCAGAAAAGGATGCCAATGAAAAAGCAGCCGCAAAAGAACAGGAAAAACTTGATAAGGAAGCAGCGAAAGCTAGAGAAAAAGAAGAAAAAGCTGCAGCTAAAAAGAAAGAACAAAAGAACAAAGCGGTTAAAGGTGCTGCTAAGTCTGTTGCAAGCACTACTGCAGGTACTATTGGACGCGAAATGGGAAAGACATTAGGAAGTGGTGTCGGTGGAAAGTTCGGAAAGACTCTTGGTGGAAATGTGGGAGCTTCCGTTGCCCGTGGTATTATAGGTACCTTGTTTAAATTATAATAAACCGTAATCAAAATATTAACCCCCCGGTCCAAGTAACCGGGGGGTTTTATAGAAAATAGCGGAAATTATTATATTTACTCACTCTTATTTAGCGAGAGTGTCTGCTTTGACACAGGCTTATTATTTTTGCTTTGAATCATAGTATTCACGAATGACTGCTTCGGCAGGCTTAGCAAATACTTCATAATTCTTTTGATTTTCAATATCCTTGGGATTGTAGAGGCGTGATCCCCAAAGCCACATACAGGTACCGCCCACCCAGTCACGCTTTGAGCAGGCATCAAACATAGCCTTGTACCATTCAGCCTGACCATCAAGGTCGCTTGAACTGTTGATACTCCAGTCGTTGGGAACATATTTTGAACCTTCTGCGGACATACAACCGCATTCAGCGAAAAAGAAGGGTTTGTTGTATTTCTTTACAACCTTCTCGATTCGGTCCAGCTCTTCTTCCCATTTATCTACGGGATAATAACCGCTTGATGAAATGACATCAACAGCATCCCACCACTTTACATTGTGTTCCTGATATTTATCGGTGTTATATGAGATGGTTCCTTTATATACCTTACGAATATCAGCGATAAGCTTGCGCCATTCTTCTTCACGGTGCTCGCTCATTACCATTTCACAGCCGGGAATAAACATTTCACAATTTGTGTCCTGAGCAACCTTGGCAAAGCGAAGCTGGAATTTGGTGTATGATGCAAACCAGTTTTTCCACTTAGGCTCGCAGGGTACATCTTCATCAAAGAAATTGATGTGAGCTCTCCAGGTACCGTTTTTGCAGTTAACGGTAGGTTTGATTGCAACCTTCATACCCAGTTCTTTAGCGTACATGATCATTTCTGTGAGCTGCTCCTCGGTGCAGGATTCTTTGCCCATAAAAATGGTCTCAGACTGAGGAGTATCCTGTAATGCATTAGGTATAAAGATTACAAAATTCGCGTGAGTCTGTTCTTTCATTTTTAACAGGCTCTCTTTTGATTCCTTAGAGCAAAGATACTCGCCGGGACAAAAAGGAGCAAATGTCATTCCGCAAATGTATTCCATAACAACCCTTTCGTAAAATTAATAAGAAACTCTATTATTTTCAATAATACTATAGATTTTTTGTCAATAAAAGGCTATAATCACCCTATGGAAAAATTGTATAATTCTATTTTTCGGAGGTGCCATGAACTCTCTTTTTGAGTATACAGATACATTAAGAGCTCCCTATGAGGCTTTCTTGTTTGATGCAAGCAAGGAAACCTTTCCTATTCGTGCCCATTGGCACTATTTTGTAGAAATAATATATGTTCTTCAAGGTAGTGTGGAGGTAGTCTGTGATTCGGAAAGCTTTGTACTAGGACCCGATGAGGTGTTTATTTTTCCGCCCTCTTCAGTTCATGCAATTTATGCAGCCAGCTATGGCGCACTGCGATATTATGTCTTAAAGTTTGATTTAAATCAGCTGGAATCATCCATTCATTCTTCAGAAAGCGGTAATATCAGGTTTACTTCCTGTTTTCCCACCAGTATGCCTCGTAAAGAGGAATTCCTTAAACTGTCACTTCGCGCAAATGAGCTTGAGAAAGAGCGTGAAAAAGTCAAAGAAATATTTGAGCGTTGTATTAAAGAGCTTAACAGCAGGGAATTTGGATATCTTTCCATTACCAGGTCATATATTTGTGAGCTTTTGATTCAGTATATGAGACATCGCCGTGCCAAGGGATTGAAGATTCATGAAATCACGGACTCCAAGGAAAGTAACTGCATAAATACCATTACCGAATATATTGATGAGCACTTAAGCGAAGAGCTTCGAGTAGAGGATTTGGCTAAGCGCTGCAATATGAGCTATTCGTATTTTGCAAAGTGTTTTTCAGAGCTTTACGGACAGTCCTGCAAGCATTACATTTCTTTTTTAAGATTGTGCAAGGCCGAAAATATGCTTCTTTTTACTGATTATGATTTGACTTATATAAGCCAGGAAACAGGCTTTTGTGATTGTTCACATCTGATCCATGCATTTAAGGAGAAAAATAAAGTGACTCCCCACCAGTACAGAAAAATTCATGCCGGTGAAGGAGTCAAAGAAGCTTAGCCTATATATTTTTTCATTTCAGAATATTTTATTGAACCACCATATAAATCAAGAGCGCTTCCGATTGTAAAGTTTAGCTTCCCGTCGGAAGCTTTTTTAATGAACTCAATGTCATCTTTTGAGGCGATTCCGCCTGCGTAGGTAATGGGAATGCCGGCGTTTTCATGAGCATCGGCCAGGATAGTGATTAAATCTACATCCAAACCTGATTTTTTGCCTTCAACATCTACTCCGTGAACAAGAAATTCATCGCAATATTCGGAAAGCCGGGTAAAGAGCGAGGAATTAACCTCCTCGTCGGTAAATTTTTGCCAACGGTCTGTTACCACATAGAAGCGGTTGTTCTTTTTACGGGCACTTAAATCCAAAACTATATGCCGGCGTCCAACTGCATTTACCAGTTTTTCAAGATTGTCAAAATTTACAATACCGTCTTTAAAAACATAACTGGTTACTATTACATGGGATGCACCTGCATTAATATATTCAGCGGCATTGTCGGCATTAATTCCTCCGCCTATCTGAAGACCACCGGGGTAAGCCTTTAACGCATTTAATGCAGCAGTTTTTGTGGCCTCGTAGTACTCGCTGTCCGCTGCATTCAGGATAATAACGTGGGCGCCTTTTATTTTGTCTTTTTTATATAAATCGGCATACCAGACAGAGTCCTTTTCGGACACAAAATTATCAAGAGCGCGGTTTCCTTCATCAGAGAGAGAGCCACCGACTATCTGTTTTACTTTTCCGTTGTGTATATCGATACAAGGTCTAAACTGCATTGTTAAACATTACCCGTTGAGCTTGACTACAAGCACATCATTAATTATTTCAATACTTTCTTTGGCCGGGAATTTGCCCATTTCAGCAAATTCGGCAGTTTCGGAAAGCTTAATTTCTTCGTCCAGTGTCAGAATCGGGAAGGAGAAGCTTAAGTATCTTTCCATAAAGGTTTGATAGGAGCCCGAGGAATTGCATACAAAATCTCCGTCAACTCCGAAATATCCGCTTAAATCATCTTTGGTGATGTCGGTGTGAGGATATATAGCCTCATCGGGGAAACCACCCAAAATCGCTACGGGCATTCCGGGTTTATAGCCTTCGGTCTGCTCGATTCTGTCGATTATTCGAACGCTTAAGGCATAAGTTTTTTCGTATCTTTCGTTTAGGTTAAAATATGCAACATTTGCGGCAACGGCACTTTGCAAAATGAAAATCAGTGCCATAATAACGGAGCCGCAGGCAACGATTGTTTCGAATTTAAGGGCCACTTCTTTGTTAAACTGTGACAGAAGGGCCACAAAGAAAATCATTATAACAACCCAGGGCATACGCATTAATAAGTGGAAAGTGGTGTCCGGAGAAAGAATGGTAATAAGGCAGGTACCAAAGGGAACACACAGCCAAAGTGCCATCAAAAATGCGATATTGTGAGGTCTTTTATAGGATTTTCTTTTGATAAAGAGATATACAAAAGAAACAATACCCAAAGCCATAAATACTAAATAAGAAAGCTTCATTACCGGAGTGGTGGAGAAACATCCCCCATAACGGGCAAAATATGTGAAATTATCGAAGGCTGCCTTTATACCGGCGGGAAGCTCCGAAAGTGAAAATGTGTTAATACGGTCGGTGCCCTGATAGCCGGAAATTGCGGTACCCTTAAGGTTAAGCATAATCTTTAACGAAATGAAGTAGAATGCATAACCGCCGATACCCATTGTCAAATACTTACTCATTTTAATAAGCAGGGTTTTGGCTTTCTCACCAATGAGTACATCAAGCATAAGTCCGAAAATGCAAAGAAGAATAGTAAAAGAGAATTCGGCCTGATAGATACCGATGCTTATTCCAAGGCAAAAAATGCCGCCGATAAATCCGAATTTATATTTTTCGGAAAAATAGTAGGCCATAACTGCGAGAAGAACAGCCAGCATGTATCCGTCAATTGTATAAGAATACGCAAATGTAGAGGCAACTGAGGGGAATGTAACCAAAAGGCCACCGGTAATAACCGGGAGAACCTTTCCCTCTATATGAAAAACATCTGTAATAAGCGCTGAAGCAATTGCAAGATATATTATGGAAAGAATTCCGTTAATCAGGGGCAAATCATAGTATGAGCCAATGCTGCAGGCATAAGTAAGGAACTGTCTTCCGGAAGTAATCATGTCCTGATCGGAATAAATGTTCCACATAGAGTCAAATGTGAGAAGGTTATTGGTCATTGCAAATAAATGGGCAAAAAGTCCGATAATCAGAGCTCCAAAGAAGGCTCTTTTACATTCGGGCTTAATTTTCCTGTATAAATTGGACCAAATTTTATCTAAAGTCATAGGTAACCTCATTGTTGTGCTGATTGCAATTTGATTATATACAAGTACCTTGGAAATGACAATAAAATGAGCTTAAAATGATTCCCCCGCATACACTATTTTTCTTTACAACATGCCTTTATCATGCAATAATAATTAAGATAAAAAACGCATCTCGGTGGTTTTTTTTTGCCCAAATGCGGAAAATTTTTATACAAAAATAAGTACAGAATGTACACAAAGGAGGAGTTATTGGATGAAAATGATTTACAACGTTGAAGACAGACCTTCAATAGGTAAGACTCTTGTCTTCGCATTACAGCAGGTGCTTGCAATCCTTGCAGCAACAATCGCTGTACCTGTTATTACCAGTGGTTTCTATGAAGAGAGCGGATTGACTGTTCAGATGTCAACCTCAGCTGCTTTATTCGGAGCCGGTGTTGGTACTATAATTTATCTTCTTTTCACAAAATTTAAGAGCCCTGTTTTCCTTGGTTCTTCATTTGCTTTCCTTGGTTCAATGGCAGCTGCTTTTGCCGGAGCTACAACAATGGAGCTTGGATTCCTTGGATTAATTTTAGGTGCTGTTTTTGCAGGTCTTGTATATGTAGTACTTGCAGTTGTTGTTAAGTTTGCCGGTTCAGGCTGGGTTAACAAGCTTATGCCTGCAGTAGTTATCGGACCTACAGTTGCGATTATCGGTCTTTCACTTGCCGGAAATGCAATCGGAGACCTTAAGACCGGCCCTAACGATTATGTTGCACTTATCTGTGGCCTTGTTACTTTATTTGCTACAATGCTTTGTTCTGTATATGGCAAGAAGATGCTTAAGATGATTCCTTTCATCATTGGTATCGCATGTGGTTATATCGTAGCTACCATTATTACACTTGCAGGTGGTGCTGATCTTGCTGTAATCGATTTCTCAAAGTTTGATACAATGCAGTGGGTTCCTGATTTCACCTTTATTACTGCATTCGGTGGATTTGGTGAATTAACCGGTTCATATGTTGGTACAATCGCAGTTGCTTATATTCCTGTAGCATTCGTAGTATTTGCTGAGCATATCGCTGACCACAAGAACCTTTCTTCTATTATTGAGAGAGACCTTCTTGAGGAGCCCGGTCTTCACAGAACCCTTCTTGGTGATGGTGTTGGTTCTATGTGCGGTGCATTCTTCGGTGGATGTCCTAACACCACATACGGTGAATCAGTTGGTTGTGTAGCTATTTCAGGAAATGCTTCAGTTATTACAATCCTTGTAACTGCAGTTATCTCAATTGTAGCTTCCTTCTTTGCTCCTTTCGTAACATTGCTTGCAACAATTCCTTCCTGTGTAATGGGTGGTGTTTGTGTAGCTCTTTACGGATTCATCGCTGTATCCGGTCTTAAGATGATTCAGGATGTTGATCTTAACGATAACACAAACCTCTTTACTGTATCAGTAATCCTTATCGCCGGTATCGGTGGACTTACCGTTGACTTTGGTAAAGTATCAATCAGAACAAGTCGGATCGTAGCCATGTCGTTCTGTGAGCCAAGGAGTTGTACAAAAGGATTGTCTTCCTAAGACCGCTTGGCCTCCGACTTCACAAACCTCTTTACTGTATCAGTAATCCTTATCGCCGGTATCGGTGGACTTACCGTTGACTTTGGTAAAGTATCAATCAGAAC
>JAZUJC010000126.1:0-7511 GCA_045642625.1 Lachnospiraceae bacterium | reverse complement strand
CTCTATAGTTATCCTGGTGTGCTCCCCGGGGATAATCTCACTTATAAGGTCAGCCCACTCGATAAAGGTTACTCCGTCCGAATAGAAGTAGTCCTCATAACCGATTTCATCCATTTCAGATACATCACCGATTCTGTAAACATCAAAATGGAAGAACGGCAATCGCCCTCCTTCGTAAATTTGCATTATTGTAAATGTAGGACTGTTAACCGACTCCTCGATTCCGAGGCCCTCTGCTACCCCCTGAGTAAAAACGGTCTTCCCTACACCAAGATCGCCAATCAGTGTAAAAACACTGCCGGGCAAGGCGTTTTCGCCAATGGACTTACCAAGGTCAAAGGTCTCCTTGGCACTGAAAGTTTCGTATACCATAGTTGATTAAATTTTAGATTATACGGAGGGATTTTGCAAGAATTTTCGACCCGCGTCCATATCCCGGTGCATCTGGTCTTTAAGCCGGTCAAAAGAATCAAATTTCATCTCAGGACGCCTGAATTTAACAAGCTCCACTATGATTTCTTTTGAATACAGATTGCCAGAAAAATCATAGAGATAAGACTCAGCGTTTATGGCATTGTCGTCCTTTACCGTAGGCTTGGTGCCAATGTTGGTGATAGCACCGTAAACCCTGCCGTCCACGCTCACTTTAGAATAATAAACTCCCTTTGGAAGCATAGTAACATCTTCCAAAGGGATAATATTTGCCGTTGGCATATCAATTGTTGCACCCAGATGATTTCCGTGTATTACCGTACCGGTAAGAATCATCGGGAGGATAGGTGTTTCATTGTCTGATATCATTTCTTTTTCCTAAAAAATTAGTTTTTGCTACCCTTCAGCACTGATGAGAGGGGCTTGTATATAAGCATACAGAACAGTACGCACAAAAGTCCTTTAACTACTGTAAAAGGAACATTAAATACAAGAAGACACTGAATCATTGACTTCATTCCGGGAAGAATAGCCTGGTAAGCCTTCAGTACTATTTCTTCGGGAGCAAATACCTTGTAGTAAAAAGGATATACTACATAGTAGTTGAAGGGAATAGAAAGAATACCCATTGCTACTGCTCCCAAAAGGCCTCCAACCAAAGCTCTTGATCTGGTCTTTTTAGCCTTATATATAGAACCGGCGGTAAATGTAAATACAGCTCCAAGAAGGAAATTGGAAAGTTCTCCTACGGTTGCACTCTGTGATGCTGCGCAGTGAATAAGGTTCTTAACAAGTTCAATCAGTACACCTGCAAAAGGACCATATGCAAAAGCTCCGACTAATGCAGGAAGGTCTGAAAAGTCCATCTTAATAAACGAAGGAATTAAAAAGGGAAGGGGAAACTCCAAATACTGAAGCACGCAGGATGCTGCTGCCAGCATACTGGCCCCTGCCAAAACTCTTGTTGAAATTGCCTGTTTTGTTGAATTTTTACTCATAATTTTCCTTTCTGATGCGGGGGCATCGAGAAAAAGAAAAAGCCCCACATAAAATGGGGCTTTGTGAAAACATGTTTCACGCAGAAACAAAGGGCACCTATCAACCCTCTGAATACTGCTTATTCTTCTTCCATCCGGACTTTACCGTCGGTTTCGGAATTTCACCGAATCAGTCGGCCGAAGCCGAGTCGCGGACTATACCGCCGGTAGGGAATCACACCCAACCCCGAAGATATTTTATTGTGTATAAGGATTAACCTTACCAAATGAAACTTTACTATTTTGAAATAACAAAGTCAATAGCCTAATATCAATCCTTATCAAGACGCATTGTAAGGGATATTCTCTTCTTGGGAATATCAACCTCCAAAACCTTTACATCCACTACATCGCCAACGCTGACTGCTTCCAGAGGATGCTTGATAAAACGATCGGTAATTCGTGAAATGTGTACAAGACCATCCTGATGAACTCCGATATCAACAAAGGCACCAAAGTCGATTACGTTTCTAACCGTACCCTTTAATATCATACCGGGCTTAAGGTCTTCCATTCCAAGAACATCACTTCTCAAAATAGGAGCCGGCATATCGGCACGGGGATCTCTTGCAGGCTTTTCAAGCTCTTTAAGAATATCGGTAAGGGTAATATCACCTATACCCAGTTCCTCAGCCATTTTCTTTTTATCCTTAACCCTGGATTCAAGTCCACTTACAACAGCTTTTTTAGAAGCTGCTTCTTCGGGCTTGTCTTCAGCCACAATCTGAGTGCCGCCAAGCGCTGCCATCAGAGCCTTGCCCATAGCGGTATTTGAATTGGTAACCAGAGGTTTTTGAGGCTTCTTGGGCTTTGCCTTGCTTTTTTCGTCGGCCT
The DNA here is from genome assembly GCA_045642625.1 of Lachnospiraceae bacterium. Classification (GTDB taxonomy): domain Bacteria; phylum Bacillota; class Clostridia; order Lachnospirales; family Lachnospiraceae; genus UBA1258. The sequence continues at coordinate 5,208 of JAZUJC010000126.1, read as the reverse complement.
TCTTGGCTTCAGCCTTTGCAGTTGCCGCTTTCTTTTGATATTCCTTAACATCCTCCATTGTGATACCCAGCTTATCCATAAGCTTAAGAGCTGCTTCGTAGGATTCGGGATGAACGCTGGTGGCATCCAGGGGATTGTCACCGTCTATAATTCTAAGGAAGCCCGCACACTGCTCATACGCCTTGGGACCAAGCTTGGCTACATTAAGGAGCTGCCTTCTGTCCGTAAAGCGGCCGTTCTTTTCACGATAGTCAACAATGTTTTTGGCAATTGCCTTGCTGATACCCGAAATGTATTCAAGAAGAGCAGCCGATGCGGTATTAATATCAACACCTACATGGTTAACACAGTCTTCAACTACGCCTTCAAGAGCACCTGATAATTTCTTTTGATCCATATCATGCTGATACTGTCCGACACCAATTGATTTGGGGTCAATTTTTACAAGCTCAGCCAGGGGATCCTGCAGACGACGAGCCATGGATGTAGCACTTCTTTGACCCACATCAAAGTTAGGGAACTCTTCGGTAGCCATTTTGCTGGCCGAATAAACCGATGCTCCGGCTTCGTTAACGATTACATACTGAAGAGGTACATTCACCTCTTTGATAATATCCACAACAACCTGCTCGGATTCTCTTGAAGCAGTACCGTTTCCGAGAGAAATAAGCGAAATGCCGTATTTTTTAATGAGCATCTTTACAACAGCCTTGGCTTCCTCAACCTTGTTCTGAGGAGCGGTCGGATAAATAACAGTAGTGTCCAATACCTTTCCGGTAGCATCAACAACAGCCAGCTTGCAGCCTGTTCTGAAAGCCGGGTCCCATCCAAGCACAACCTTGCCTGCAATGGGAGGCGCCATAAGAAGCTGTTCGAGATTCTTTCCGAATACTGAAATAGCTCCGTCTTCGGCCTTTTCGGTAAGTTCATTTCTGATTTCACGCTCAATTGCGGGAGCAATCAGACGATCATAGGCATCCTCGGTTACCTCTTTAAGGACGGGCGTAGTATATTCGTTGTCCTTAGTGATAAGCATTGTATTTAAATAAGTGAGTATTCTCTCTTTGGGCGCCACAACCTTAACCACAAGAACCTTTTCATTTTCTCCGCGGTTAATCGCCAGTGTTCTGTGACCGGCCACTTTTTTAAGCGGTTCCTCGTAGGCATAGTACATTTCATAAACAGTCTGTGCCTTTTCATCCTTGGCAGTACTGGTAAGGGTACCCTCTTCGAAGGTGATATTTCTGATATAGGTTCTGTAATCCGCATTATCAGATACGGACTCGGCAATAATATCTTTGGCACCTGCAAGCGCCTCTTCGGCAGTCTTTACTTCTTTTTCCTCGTTTATAAATTCAGCAGCCTTTTCAAGCAACGGCGCAGAAGCGTCCATTTCAAGTATATAATTGGCCAAAGGCTCCAAGCCCTTTTCTTTTGCCACAGACGCGCGGGTTTTACGCTTGGGCCTGTAGGGACGATACAAATCCTCAACAAGTACCTGGGTCTCCGCTGCCATAATTTTTTCTTTTAACTCGTCGGTAAGCATACCCTGCTCTTCAATACTGGCAAGAACGGTAGCCTTTTTATCCTCAAGATTCCTAAGATAAACAAGACGCTCCGACAAATTACGAAGCACCTCATCGTTAAGCGCGCCGTGCATTTCCTTACGATAACGCGCAATGAAAGGAATTGTGTTACCCTCGTCGATAAGCTTGATTACCGCTTCAACCTGGTATCTTTCAATCTTAAGTTCTTCTTTTATCTTTCCGATAATATCCATATAAATTAATAACCTCCTTGGGATTTTCCCACTTGGATTATTATAAAGAAAAGAACGCTCTGCTTCAAGGTTACATAACAATTGTAATTATTCGTTTTTTGTGATAAAATACAATATCCTTAAAATGAACATATTATACGTAAAGGCAAAAGAAAATGCACAGTAAACAAATGCAAAGAGAACTATACTTTTTCAGCCGCTATAAAATGAGAAAGCGCGCTAAAATGTTTGGTATAGCATCTCTCGTTACATTAGTAATATTTATATATTTCCCTATTATTTCGTTCATTTTGGCAGCGCTGGCAGTTCTGTTCGCCGTTCTGTCAAAGGGAGGCGAAGAAACCCTCTCCCGGGACGGAAAGGTGGCAATGTATACCGGATTAGCTACCATACTTATATTTGTCTATATTTTCGGAAGAATGTTTTATGCTTTAAAAACCAATCCCGAATACAGACGCCAGCTGGGTGAATCCATGGACCAGATATATTATCAAATGGCACCCGAGGACCAGTCCTCAAAACCCTACAGTGAAATGTTGGAACAATATTTCGGAAACGGAGGCAACTGATGGCATCACCGATTTTAGGACCTATGTCCAATCTTGTTAACAGTGACTATCAATATAACACTCCCACCTCGGCGCAAAACGGCGAGATATACATCCCCGCCCTTGAAGCCGAAAAGAAACCACAAGCTGTACAGACAGCCGAAGAAACAGCTAAAAAGAATCCCGGACGACGTTCCGATCCCGAACACTGCGAAACCTGTAAACACCGTAAGTATCAGGATGGTTCCGATGAAAATGTATCCTTTAAAACGGCATCACATATAAGCCCCGAAGGCGCTGCTGCCGCAGTCCGTGCCCATGAACAGGAGCATGTTACCAACGCATTTTCCAAGGCAACCCAAAAGAACGGTAAGGTAATAAGTGCCGTTGTTTCGATTCATACTGCTGTATGCCCCGAATGCGGCCGCACCTATGTTTCCGGTGGAACAACAAACACCAGGATTAAATATTACGGTGATGACAATGCCTACCATAAGGGCAAGGATTTTGCCAACGCTTCGAAGTTTAACGGGTCCAACGTTGATGTTAAGGGCTGATAAATGCCCCATTTGATCAGAAAGAATTATTGAGATGAACAACTCTACACAGTCAAAAAAAATAAAAGAACTTGCTGCCCTTTCCCGAGCTCAGCTGCTTGGCAAATACTCCATAGCAATATTTGTGGCCTTTGTTATCGGAATAATCCGTTGGACAATCAGTATTATTACCGAAGGAAATGTAATCGTTTCTTCCACAACAGGTTTTCTTACCAGCACAATAATATCGCTTATCGTTGATTTGCTCCTGGGAATTCTCATATTCGGACAGTCCCATTTTTACTTAAAAATTGCCCGTGGAGATATGAATTTAAATATTTCGGATATTTTCATAGGTTTTAAAACCAATATGGATAAGGCAATCTGCATACAGGCTATTTTCACCGGCATGTCGCTTTTAGCCTTTATCCCCTCAGCTCTGCTGCATTTTAAAATACTATATACCCCCGAAAAGTATTACTACTATTTCGCCATAGGTATTACGGTTTTGGAACTGCTTCTTGTGTTCCTTGCCAAGCTATTTTTCGGATTAAGCTTTTACATCCTTTCGGATAACCCCGACTGGAGTGTTACATCCATTTTTAAGGAGTCTCTGTACAGAATGAAAAATAAAAAAGGTAAGTTGCTTCTAACTTACCTTTCAACCATTCCTTTACTGATTGTGAGCTTCTTATCGCTGGGTATCGGTTTATTGTGGTTTATGCCTTATTACAACAACCTTTTAGCCAACTTTTATCTTGATGCAATCGGCGAGGATGCATGGGACCCTGAGCACTATGTTGAGAGTACTACTGAGCCTCCTGAGGACGATTCACCCACTTTAGATATTCGTTTATAAACAAATCAATATCTCCGTCAAGAACAGCTCCTGCGTTGGCATTTTCCGCACTTGTTCTTGTATCCTTTACCATGGTATAGGGTTGAAGGAAATAAGAACGAATCTGAGAGCCCCAGGCAATTTCCTTGATTTCACCGCGAATGTCGGATAATTTTTCGGCATTCGCTTCTTTTTTGAGCAGATACAGCTTTGCCTTTAACATCTGCATTGCCTTATCCTTATTCTGGTACTGGCTTCGCTCATTCTGACACTGTACCACAATGCCTGTAGGCAGGTGAGTAATACGAATAGCCGATGAGGTTTTATTAACCTTCTGTCCACCGGCACCGCTAGAGCGGAAAACATCGATTCTCATATCTTCATCGGGAATATCAATATCCAAATCCTCTTCTATATCAGGCATAACATCCATGGATACGAAGGAAGTCTGACGCTTCCCCTGGGCATTAAAGGGAGAGATGCGCACAAGCCTGTGTACACCCTTTTCGGACTTCATATAACCGTAAGCGTTCATGCCGTTTATCTGGAAGGTTACCGACTTGATGCCGGCCTCATCACCTTCAAGAAAATCCAGTTCTTCAACGGAAAATCCCTTACGATCGGCCCATTTACAATACATACGATAAAGCATCTGGCACCAGTCGCAGGATTCGGTACCGCCTGCACCTGCATTAAGCCTCATTATGGCATTACATTTATCATATTCGCCTACCAAAAGATTGGAAATACGAAGTTCTTCGTAAGTGGCGATAAAGGCATCCATTTCGGCTTTAACTTCATTGGGATATTCGGGGTCTGTTTCTTCCTCTCCCATTTCAATAAGGGTCAAAATATCCTCAAACTGTTGAACAAGCCCTGTATAGGTATCCTTAAGGCCCTTTAAATCCTTAAGTTCTTTCATAAGCTTGTTGGCCTTATCGGGATCATCCCAAAAACCGGGAGCCTCCATCTCCATTTCAAGCTCTTCAATTCTTTTTTCTTTTCCGGCGATATTAAGGGAATCCTCCATTTCACGCAGAGGCTCTTCATAACCCATAATCTCGTTTTTCATGTTATCCAATATCAGCATAATAAAAATCCTTATTCTGAAAATAAAGACGGGTCATTTGGCTGGCCCGCCTTAAATTATTAATTATTTCTACCGCAGCAAAGCTTGTATTTCTTACCTGAACCGCAGGGACAGGGATCATTGGGGAAAATCTTCTTTTCGATTCTCTTTGTGGGACCCTTTGAAACAGAGTCGTCCTTGTTGGTACCTGTAACCTTGGCCGCCTGCTCACGTTCAATGGAGTTGCCCACCTTAACACGGGTAATCATTGTAACGGTCTGCTCTTTAATGCTTTCTGACATATCCTCAAACATATCATAAGCCGAAGCCTTATATTCCTGAACAGGATCCTTCTGTGCATAAGATACAAGTCCGATACCGTCTCGTAACTGCATCATATCGTCAATGTGAACCATCCACTTTGAGTCAATAGCCTT